>NZ_JADPGO010000033.1:0-44634 GCF_015668165.1 Blautia sp. 1001283B150304_161114_C9
CGTTTTACTGTTTTTGGTTTTTCAAACCGTTCTTAAAAATGTAAAGAATTTTCGAGAATCGTATGTGTTTCACTGTTTAGTTATCAAGGTTGTCTGTCTTGCGACAGCTTGTTTATTTTATCATGTTGTTTTTGATTTGTCAAGAACTTTTTTAAGTTTTTTCAAATCTTTTTCAACCGATTTACTGTTTGTTGACAGCTTGTTTACTTTATCATAGTTTCAAGTGTTTGTCAACATCTTTTTTTATTTATTTTTTGTTTTCCAAAAAATAAAAACGGAGAAGGAGGGATTTGAACCCTCGCGCCGCGTTAGCGACCTATACCCTTAGCAGGGGCACCTCTTCGGCCTCTTGAGTACTTCTCCAGACTCCGAACTAATAGTTCAATATTAAATTCGAATGCACTTTGGAATCTCCCGAAGCGCATTTGTAATTATATGTAAAAAAACCTGTTTTGTCAACAGGTTTTTTTACTTTTTTTCATATTTTTTATTTTTACCCTAAAATCCGGTTTCAGGACTTGCAAATTTCATACTTCCATCAAGAAGTATACTGTGTTATTGTCGCTTCGATACGTTTTTTTACCTCTGCTGCAATCTCTGTTGTTTTCATATCTTTATACTCATCATAGTATATGGGTTCCAGAAAATGTACCTGCACTGTAAGTTTTTTGACAGATCCCGTATCAAACGCTTTATAAGAATCAATCAGTGCTACGGGTACGATCGGACATTTTGATTTCGTTGCAGCTTTAAAACTTCCACCTTTAAATTCCTGCGGATGATTGCCGTCTTTGCTTCTGGTTCCCTCGGCAAAAATCAGATAGTTTCTTCCTGCCTTTACTTCTTTGATAACATTAATGATTACCTGCATAGATTGTTTGACATCATCACGGTCAATCATAAACGCTTTCATGCATGCAAATACCTGCTTCAGAAATGGTACGTTTGTCAGCTCTTTTTTTGCCACTACCGAGAAAGGTACCGGACACACCTGTATGATTGCAAGTACATCAAATAATCCCTGATGATTGGGAAAGAAAATAAACCCATTTTCTTTTGGAATATTTTCCATACCATGACCGTCAATTACCAGATTACCGCCTTTCACTGCTCTGTTATCTACATATTTAAGAAGCTGATATCTCTGTTCTTCACTGTAACGTTCTGCATGCGATGCATACCAGCATAACTTAAACCATCCATATGGAACAAAAAAGAGATTTCTAAATACCATCAGTAATATTCTTTTCATTTTTTTGCCCTCGATATATTACACTCCTGCTTTTTCCGAAATTTTGTCTTCATATCCCGGATTCTTCTTGATAAATGTTTCATATGCTTTGGTATACGTCTTGTAAGCATCTGTCTTCATAAATTGGACATATGCTGTAGCCGCCTGAGTTTTCATATCATCTGTGATCTGTGATGGTGCCATGATATAATAAGTTTTATCCTGTTTACCAACCATATAAGTTCCAACACATGGATATTCCTGATCATCCTCCAGGATCAGATTGTAGGTTATGTATACATAACTGTACTTGTCATTTTCAGAAAGGATCTCACAATCCTGAACAGATACTTTCTTAGGATTATGTGCCGCAAAATATTTGAGTGTTGCTGTAATCTCTGCCTGAAGATCTGCTTCTGTATTATCTGCCTGGTTATAGCACTCCTTCACTTTCTTTTCTTTCCCGTCAGTATAGGACTGAATCAATTCCTCTGTTACTTTTTCCGGTGATTTATGACTCACTCCCCCGCATCCTGCCACACAGAGTGTCAGTAATACCAACACTCCGGCTGCAAGATATCTGTACCATTTCTTCATGGTTATTCCTCTTCCCCTCTGTTCTCATCCTGTATCTCCTGATCTGTCGGCTGATCAGATTCTTCTGTTTCTGCACTGTCCGTAATTTCCACTGCTGCCTGCTGTGCATTTGTATCTTTTTCTTCTTTATCTCTCACTTTAGCTACACTGGCTACAGTGACACCCTCTGTAAGATTGATCAGTTTTACACCCGATGTAATTCTTCCAAGAATGGAAATATCAGCGCAGGCGATTCTGATGATAATACCTTCCGTAGTGATCAGCATTACTTCATTATCTTCATTTACAGCTCTTGCTCCGATTACATCACCGGTTTTCTCGGTAATCTTATAACATTTTACACCTTTACCGCCACGATTCTGACAGGTAAATTCACCCATAGAAGTACGTTTACCCATACCATTTGCAGAAACTATCAGCAGGCAATCTCCCTGAGAATTCAGCTGCATTGCTACCACTTCGTCTCCATCATCGATATTCATACCGCGTACGCCCATAGAAGTTCTGCCTGTACTTCTTACATCTGTTTCTTTAAAACGGATACACATACCATCTTTTGTAACAAGTATTATATCCTTCTTATCATCTGTAAGCTTAACCTCGATCAGTTCATCATCATCACGCAATGTGATAGCTGCCAGTCCGTTTTTACGCACATTCGCATATTCTTTAATCGGTGTTTTCTTTATCAGGCCATTCTTCGTAGCCATCATCAGATAATGACCATCTTCAAATTTGCGGAGCGGGATTACTGCAGTGATGCATTCCCCCGGCATAAGCTGTAACAGATTAATAATCGCAGTTCCTCTTGCAGTACGTCCTGCCTCCGGAATCTCATATGCCTTCAGACGATATACCCTTCCTGTATTTGTAAAGAACATCAGATAATGATGGGTAGTTGTCATCAGAAGTTCTTCAATGTAGTCATCCTCAAGAGTCTGCATTCCCTTGATTCCTCTTCCACCTCTGTTCTGGCTTCTGAAATTATCTACTGTCATTCTCTTAATATATCCAAGTTTGGTCATTGTGATCACTGTATTCTCTCTCGGAATCAGATCCTCTGTAGAAATATCGTATACATCATATCCGATAGAAGTCTTTCTGTCGTCTCCGTATTTCTCTGCAATTGCAAGAATTTCTTCCCGAATCACGCGAAGAAGAAGACTTCTGTCCGCAAGGATAGCCTCGTATTTACGGATTTTTTCCATTAAATCAGCATACTCTGCTTCCAGCTTCTCTCTTTCCAGACCTGTCAGAGCACGCAGACGCATATCTACGATTGCCTGTGCCTGAACATCTGTCAGTTCAAAGCGATCCATTAACTCCTGTTTTGCGATCTGCACATTCTGCGAAGCTCTGATAATACGGATCACCTCATCAATATTGTCCAGTGCTTTCAGCAGACCTTCTAAAATGTGAGCTCGCTCTCTTGCTTTATTCAGGTCATATTTCGTTCTTCTGGTCACTACATCTTCCTGATGAGCCAGATAATATTCCAGCATCTGTTTCAGGTTTAATACCTTCGGTTCCAGACTTCCGTTATTCGGAATAAGTGAAAGCATATTTACGCCAAAAGTATCCTGTAACTGCGTATGCTTATACAGTAAATTCAAAACTACATTTGCATTTGCATCCTTGCGCAGATCAATACAGATTCTCATTCCCTCACGACTGGAATGGTCATTCAGGTCTGTGATTCCGTCAATCTTTTTATCTCTTACAAGTTCTGCAATCTTTGAGATCAGACGCGCTTTATTTACCAGATACGGAAGCTCTGTGACAATAATTCTGGACTTTCCGTTTGGAAGAGTCTCAATATTTGTCACTGCACGTACACGAATCTTACCACGACCTGTTCTGTATGCTTCTTCAATCCCTCTTCTTCCAAGAATCGTCGCACCTGTAGGAAAATCAGGACCTTTTACAATATCCAGAATCTCTTCCATAGTCGTTTCGCGTTGTTCTTCAATGATATTGTCTATAATCTTGACAACAGCATCCACAACCTCTCTCAGATTATGAGGAGGGATATTGGTAGCCATACCTACTGCAATACCTGAAGTTCCGTTCACCAGAAGATTCGGATAACGGGACGGCAGTACAACCGGCTCTCTCTCTGTTTCATCAAAGTTTGGCTGGAAGTCAACAGTATCTTTGTTAATATCTGCCAGCATTTCCATGGAAATCTTACTCAGACGTGCCTCAGTGTATCGCATGGCCGCTGCCCCGTCACCATCTACGGAACCAAAGTTTCCATGTCCGTCTACCAGCGGATATCTGGTAGACCATTCCTGTGCCATATTTACAAGTGCTCCATAAATAGAACTGTCACCATGTGGATGATATTTACCCATTGTATCACCGACAATACGCGCACATTTACGATGCGGTTTGTCAGGACCATTATTCAGTTCTATCATGGAATACAATACACGTCGCTGAACCGGTTTCAGACCATCTCTTACATCAGGCAGTGCTCTGGAAGCGATAACGCTCATGGCATAGTCAATATAAGAGTCCTTCATGGTCTTTTCCAGATCCACCTCGTGGACTTTGTCAAAAATATTATCTTCCATTTATCTATTCTCCCTATTATCAGATATCCAGATTCTTTACAAATCTTGCATTCTCTTCAATAAATTCACGTCTCGGCTCTACCTTGTCACCCATCAGTGTAGTAAATGTAAGGTCAATCTCAGAAGTCGCAGCCTCATCCATGGTAACCTTAAGCAGGATTCGTTTCTCAGGATCCATTGTCGTCTCCCAAAGCTGGTCTGCATCCATCTCTCCAAGACCTTTATAACGCTGGATCTTGTTATTTCCGTCACGTCCGATTTCTGTCAGAATCTGATTCAGTTCATCATCGTCGTATGCATACCATACTTTCTTGTTCTTCTCCACCTTGTATAATGGCGGCTGTGCAAGATACACATATCCCTGTTTGATAAGCTCAGGCATAAAACGATACAGGAAAGTCAGCAGAAGGGTTGCGATGTGCGCACCATCGACATCGGCATCAGTCATAATAATAATCTTATGATAACGAAGTTTACTGATATCAAAATCTTCATGAATTCCTGTTCCGAAAGCTGTGATCATAGCTTTGATCTCTGCATTTGCATAAATCTTATCCAGACGTGCTTTCTCTACATTCAGGATCTTACCTCTCAGTGGAAGGATAGCCTGTGTTACACGATTTCTGGCTGTTTTTGCAGAGCCACCGGCGGAATCTCCCTCTACAATGTAGATTTCACAGTTCTCAGGATTCTTATCTGAACAGTCTGCAAGCTTTCCAGGAAGTGACATATTATCAAGTGCTGATTTTCTTCTGGTCAGATCACGAGCCTTACGTGCAGCCTCACGTGCTCTCTGTGCAAGAACTGATTTCTCTACTGTAGTTTTCGCTACTGTTGGATTCTGCTCAAGGAAAATCTCAAGCTGCTTGCTCACTACGCTGTCAACAGCCCCTCTTGCTTCACTGTTTCCAAGCTTCTGTTTTGTCTGACCTTCAAACTGGGGATTCTCAATCTTAACACTGACGATTGCAGTCAGACCTTCGCGGATATCATCGCCACTCAAATTGGGTTCACTGTCTTTAAGCAGCTTGTTCTTTCTGGCATAATCATTGAACGTCTTTGTCAGGGCATTTCTGAAACCTACAATATGAGTACCACCCTCAGGTGTATTAATATTATTTACAAATCCATAGCAGTTCTCTGTATAAGAGTCATTGTGCTGCATGGCAACCTCTACAGACACACCGTTCTGCTGTCCTTCGCAGTAAATGATTTCCGGGTAAAGCGCTTCCTTGCTTCTGTTCAGATAGCTTACAAATTCACGGATACCACCTTCATAATGGAAAATTTTCTCTCTTTCCATTCCTTCTCTGGTATCTTTAAGAGAAATCTTCAATCCCTTTGTCAGGAATGCCATCTCTCTCAAACGCTGTTTCAGAATGTCATAATCATATACTGTTTCCTCAAATATTTCTTTATCCGGAAGGAAGACAACTGTTGTTCCGGTCTTATCCGGTTGGCAGTCTCCCACAACCTTCAGAGGATACATAGTTTTACCGCGTTCATATCTCTGCTGATAAATCTTACCTTCATGATAGATCCTTACTTCAAGCCATGTGGAAAGTGCATTTACTACAGACGCACCTACTCCGTGAAGACCACCGGATACCTTGTACCCTCCGCCTCCAAATTTACCGCCGGCATGAAGAATGGTAAATACTACTTCTACAGCAGGAATCCCTGCTTTATGATTGATTCCTACCGGAATACCACGTCCGTTATCTACAACTGTGATAGAGTTGTCCGGATTAATGACTACCTGAATCTCTGTACAAAATCCTGCCAGTGCTTCATCAACCGCATTATCTACAATCTCATAAACCAGATGATGAAGACCTCTGCCGGATGTACTTCCGATATACATACCTGGTCTCTTTCGTACGGCTTCCAAACCTTCCAGAATCTGGATTTGATCCGCTCCGTATTCTGTATTTTCTCCGCCCATTTCTTTCCTCCTGTTATATATACTTATCACCAGAATATATCTGAAAACCCCTGCGTGAAAATTATAGACAGGTTTTCAAATATATTCTGGTATCTGGACATAATAATACAAATTTATTATAGCACAAAAGCCCGTTCCTTTCCACAGCCTGAATAAAAAAGAATCCCCGAAAACGGGAATTCTTCTGTATGTTAATCTTATTCTTCGGTTTTATTGATGAGGTACTGATAGACATCTCTCTTCGTCATTCCTCTGTCATTTGCTACCATTTTCATAGCCTCTTTTCTTGAATGTCCCTGATTTTCATAGATTTCCATGTGTTCTTCTATGGTAATTTTTTCCCAGGATGCCTTCTGTTCCTCTTCCATCTCCTGTCTGCTTCTGCCTTCAATCACAAGCACACACTCTCCAAGCGGCTTCTCTGTCTGATAATAGAGGATCAGCTCCTCGATAGTCGTATGGAATGCAGTCTCATGTCTTTTCGTCAGTTCCCTGCAAAGAGTCATTCTGCGATTTCCGAGAGTTTCCTTCAATTCCTCCAGAGTTCTTACCAGTCTGTGAGGAGCCTCATAGAGAATGATAGTTCTCGTTTCATTCTTCAGTTCTTCCAGAATCAGTTTTCTTTCTTTTTTATCTGCCGGAAGAAATGCTTCAAAAGCGAATCTTCTGGTTGGAAGTCCGGACAGAGTCAGGGCAGTGATACAGGCAGCAGGTCCCGGAAGAGAAGTTACTTCAATCCCCGCTTCATAACACATTGCCGCAAGCTCCTCTCCCGGATCTGAGATCCCCGGAGTTCCCGCATCTGTGATCAGTGCAATATTCTGCCCTTCCTGCATTTTACTGATCAGAACATATGCCTTATCAATTTTGTTGTACTCATGATAACTGGTCATAGGTGTTTTTATATCAAAATGGTTCAGCAGTTTAATACTGTTTCTGGTATCCTCTGCTGCAATAAGATCCACTTCTTTCAATGTTCGAAGTACCCGGAGTGTAATATCCTCCAGATTTCCTATGGGTGTTGCACATAAATACAATTTACCACTCATAATTTGTTTCCTCTCATATTACTTTGCAAATAAAATTCGGTTAAATCATATCATAAATCTTCAGTATATTTTCTGTATAGACTCCCGGCTCTTTATATACGATCAGAGGAGGTTCCACTGTAACTCTGGAATTTCCTCCCTTTAATGCCTCGATCAGAACCATGTTTGGTTCTCTGTCTATGTATGGATATACAAGCTGCATCCTTTTCGGTTCCAGACGATACTTTGTGAGAACATTCATAATCTCAGCCAGTCTGAACGGTCTGTGAACCATATAAAATCTTCCACGTTCTTTCAGAACCTTTGATGCCTGGCTCACCACATCCTCCAGATTACAGAGTACTTCATGTCTGGCAATTGCTTTTGGCATATCCGGATTGCGAAGCCCATGCTGTCCGATCATATAAGGCGGATTACTTGTCACTACATCAAAAGAAGCTGCCCCAAAAATATCAGCAGCCTCCTTAATATCACCCCGTACGATCTCAACATCGTCCTCCAGATGATTATATCTGACACTGCGTCCGGCCATATCTGCACACTCTTTCTGAATCTCAAGACCTGTAAAGTGTTTCCCATTTGTTTTGGTTTTAAGCAGGATCGGGATAATTCCCGTTCCTGTTCCCAGATCCAGAGCAGTCTCACCCTTTTTTACTTTTGCAAAGCCGGAAAGAAGAACTGCATCCATCCCAAAACAGAATTTATCCGGATCCTGTATCACATAATATCCGTTCTGAAGATCATCTATACGTTCATTATCTTTTACCAGCTGATCAATCATTTAATTTGGAATCTCCTTTTTTATCTTCCAGATTTCCAAGTTCTTTTAATTCTTTTTCAGAGACTTTGACTTTCTTCTTTCTCGGTCTGAATTTCAGGTCATCTACCGGAAATTCCTGAATTTCTTTCTCGTCATTGATCTCTACAATTACCTTTACACGTTGACGAAGCACGTTTACACTGTGTACAGTTCCGGTAAGCCCATCCGGAGTTGTAACTGTATCTCCCAGTCCCGGAAGCTTTTTATTCAGCTCTTCATATGTTTCCTGCTCGTTCTTCAGGCAGCACATCAGTCTTCCGCACACACCGGAAATCTTTGTCTGGTTAAGGGACAGATTCTGCTCTTTTGCCATCTTTATGGATACCGGTGCAAACTCAGACAGATATGTGTGGCAGCACAGACATCTTCCGCAGATACCGATTCCTCCCAGAATCTTTGTCTCATCGCGAACACCAATCTGGCGAAGTTCGATACGCGTTTTAAAAATTGCTGCCAGATCTTTTACCAATTGGCGGAAATCAATTCTGCCGTCAGCAGTGAAATAAAACAGCACTTTATTATTATCAAATGTATACTCTGCATCTATCAGTTTCATTTCCAGACCATGTTCACGAATCTTCTTCTGACAGATTTTAAATGCCTCTCTCTCTCTGACTCTGTTTTGTGCCTCTCTCTCGTCGTCCTCCTTTGTTGCCACACGAAGAACTTCTTTGAGAGGGTGAACAACATCTTCCTCACCTACTTCTCTTGGTGCAAGTACGACTTTCCCGTATTCAATTCCCCGGGCTGTCTCCACGATCACGTGATCGCCTGTTTTAATTTCATAATCTTTAGGACTGAAATAATAAATCTTGCCTACATTACGAAATCTCACGCCTACTACTTTTGTCATTCTATTTCTCCCTGATCGTCAGGAACAGCAATTCAAATGCCAGATCAAAATTAACATTTGCTTTCAGACGTACCTTTGTCTTCTGAATAGAATCCAGAATGTTCTCCAGATTCTCGTAGGAACGCTGCTTTGCCTGTTCTCTGATAAAATTAATTTCCTGTTTAAATACCAGATTGTCAATCTCCTGTGTTGCCTTAAACATCAGGACATCTCTGAACCAGAACTGGAAAATATCCAGATAATCGTTGATATTCTGTTTGTCCTCAGAAAGACTCTTAATCGCATCTGACAGTTCATAAACTTCCATGGTGTTTGCATATTTAAGAATCCTCAGTGCATTCTGAGTCATCTCTGCAAACTCCTGAGAAGTAGCTGCTTCTTTTGCCCTTCCAATACTGCCCTGTGCAAAGGATGCGTCAATCTCCGCCTGGTAATCTGGAACATGAAGATGCTCCATCAGATATTTCTTTACAAGACCGTCATCCACTACCTTCAGATCAAGACGAACACATCTTGACTGAATAGTCGGCAGCAGTCCCCCGATATTATTAGTCAGCAAAAGAATCACTGCATATTCCGGCGGCTCTTCAATTGTTTTAAGAAGAGCATTCTGTGCCTGTGGTGTCATAAGATCTGCATCTGCAATAATATAAATCTTGTAAGGACTGTAATATGGTCTGATATCTATATCATTGATCACCTGATCTCTGATCTCGTCAATTGTGATCGTTCCGGGTTTCTCATGACTGACCATAATAATGTCCGGATGATTCTTACCCATCGCCTTTTTGCAGGAGTCGCATTTCTGGCAGGGTTCTGTACCTCCGGCCTCACACTGAAGTGTTGACGCAAAAGTCCCTGCGAGGAGCTTTTTACCAGAACCTGGTTCGCCGGTAAAAATATAAGAATGCGATATTTTTCCTGATTCTATTGCATTTTTTAAATGTCCGATAATCTCTTCGTGTCCGATAATATTGTTAAATCCCATCATAAGAATCACCTCACCAGTCCGTTTTGTAAGATATTATACCATAAAAGAAGAACTATTGCACAGACTTTATATAATTTGCGATTTCTTTCACACAGTCATCAAGATTTATATTCTGAAAACGTTTCTCTATCCCTGCGTTCAGAATATTTTCCTCTGAAAAATCCGACTGATCTGCAATAAATCTTCTGCACATTTCCTCATATCTTGGATTTTCCTGTTCTCTCTCTCTATTAAGAGCACGACTCAGTCTTTCTCCATCTTCTACCTGGACATAAACAGGACAGACTGCATCTTCCCCATAGTATTTACGCATCTTTTTAAATGACTCCAGAGTACCGATTCCCAGATAATCGGAATCTGCAAGGTTCACCTGACCATCATCTGCAGTGAAATAAGTCCATATCCCATAAACCGTATGATATGCTCTCTCCTCGATAAGATTTCCGTTTTTTCTGAATTCTTCCAGTTTTCCGTCATCTACAAAATAATAATTTTTTCCATCCTGCTCTCCTGCCCTGATCGGGCGGGTTGTATACAGAATAAGTGTTTTCAGATTCAATTCTTTATGTGCGGCCAGAAGTGAATAGATTCTGTCTTTTCCGGATGCACTCTTTCCCATGATGTAAAAAATCTTTCCCATATCTGTTATGTTATTCCTTTGCCGGACTGTATTTTTCCTGTCCAATTTCATTTCGGGCAGCTACGCAGATTGTTTCAGCAGATGTATCACTGAGTCCCTGTACTTCCAGCCCCTGTTCCATGTATCTTCTCACATTTCTTACAAATTGTCCAGTTATCTGCTCTCCCGGCACAATAATCGGAATTCCGGGCGGATACAGATAAGCAAACTCTGCACTGACTTTGCCAACACTTTCTTTCAGAGAATATCGCCTTTGCTGCGCATCCACTGCCTGAGAAATTGTCATAAGCTGTGTCATTCTCGCATGAGAAGTATGATACTGCGATTCCTCCGACTCATCTGTTTGCTGTATCTCTGCATCAATCTCTTCAATTGCAGTACACAGTCTCTCAAATCCCTCTTCTGTATCTCCCACTGCTGCAATTCCAAGAACATATTTCTCAGCCGCCATTTCCATTTCAATGTGATATCTGTCACGAAGTATCTGATGGAGAAGGTGTCCGTTAACAGAAGTTCCGACTGTGGAGAACAACAGCTTGGATCTGTCAAAATCATAGATTCCACTGCCTTCGATCATAGAACCTTCGATCAGTTTTATTTTTTCACACTTTGAAAGACGCTGTCTGGCCTTCTCCAGATTGAAGGTAAATTCACGAAACATTTGCTGCCCGTCTTTTCTCAGTTTATCCATACATGCATCCATACTCGCCATCAGAATATACGACGGACTGCTGGTCTGGTAAATCCCCATAAATCTCTTTATCTTTTCCACATCTGCCATATCACTGCATATATGAAGCACCGCCGTCTGAGTCATAGATGGCAGCGTTTTATGGAAACTCTGTATTACAATGTCAGCTCCCAGATCAGCAGCAGACACCGGAAAATATTTAGAATAATGAAGATGTGCACCATGTGCTTCATCCACAATAAGAGGAATCTTATGTCTGTGTACAACTTCTGCAATTGTCTTTATATCAGACACAACGCCGTCATAGGTAGGCGAAGTAAGCAGAAAAGCCTGCACATCCGTATTTTCTTCCAGATATCTTTCCACACGTTCAGGGGAAATTCCTCCGTTTATCCCCAGTCTCTGGTCTTCATGTGGATAAATATAGACCGGCTGAAGCTCACGTAAATACAATGCATGGTAAACAGCCTTGTGACAGTTCCTCGCGACAAGTATCTTCCCACCTTTATTTACACTTGCACTGACTGCTGCCAGAAGAGCCGCCGTACTTCCATTTACACTGAAGAAACATTTCTTTGTCCCATAAATCTGAGCTGCATATTCCTGTGCTTCTTTCAAAATTCCTTCCGCATGATGAAGATTGTCAAATCCTGAAATCTCTGTAATATCTCTCTCAAAAAGAAAATCATCTGCTGAAGATGCCCGGTTTCTCTTATGCCCCGGCATGTGAAACGGATAATAGTCAGACTGCCCATAGCTTTCTAATTTTTTATATAATCTTTCCATTTTTTTCCTTTTTATACTATAGCAATCCTCATAAATAATGCATATTGCTATAATTTCCAATACTCGTTCCAAATTTCCCACTGATTATTGCCTTTTCGTGCCTGAAATATGGAACTTCCCTGATTCAGTTAAACTTTAAATCTGTATCCTACGCCCCAGATTGTTTCAATATACTGAGGTTTTGCAGTATTAAATTCAATTTTCTCCCGGATCTTCTTGATATGGACAGTGACTGTTGCAATATCTCCCACAGATTCCATATCCCAGATTTCCCGGAACAACTCTTCCTTGGTAAACACTCTGTTCGGATTCTCTGCAAGGAAGGTAAGCAGATCATATTCCTTGGAAGTAAATGTTTTCTCCTCTCCGTTTACCCATACGCGGCGTGCAGTCTTATCAATCTTGATCCCGCGGATCTCCACAATATCATTTTTGCGTACATTGGAACCGATCAGACGATTATATCTGTCCATATGTGCCTTGACTCTGGCTACCAGTTCACTTGGACTGAATGGTTTTGTCATGTAATCATCTGCCCCCAGTCCCAGACCTCTGATTTTATCTATGTCATCTTTCTTTGCAGATACCATGATGATAGGAGTATTTTTTTCCTGTCTTACCTGCCTGCAGATATCAAAGCCATCCACTTCCGGAAGCATCAGATCCAGAATAATCAGGTCAAACTCCTCATTCAGCGCACGCGTCAGTCCGGTGTCTCCTCTGTTGCAGATTTCAACTTCAAATCCGGAAAGCTCCAGATAATCCTTCTCCAGATCTGCAATTGCCTCTTCATCTTCTATAATTAAAATTCTGCTCATTTCATTGGTACCTCCTGATACTTTCTAAGTACAAAATACATGATTGTGCCGATTCCAAGCCTGCTGGTTGCCCAGACCTTTCCTCCATGATCCTCCAGGATCTTTTTTACAATGGAAAGACCGATTCCGCTTCCTCCCTTGGATGAATTTCTCGACACGTCTGTTCTGTAAAAACGATCAAAAATAGACGGCAGATCCTTTGCTGCAATTCCCTTTCCATTATCTTCAATTTCAACCTGAATAAAATCTCCCACATCCTTTATGCGAATCTGGATGATACCTTTGGGTTTATCCATATATTTGATAGCATTGCTGATAATGTTATGAATAACACGCCGAATCTGTTCTCCATCTGCGATCACCTGCACATTATCCTCAACATAATTGGCATATACCAGTTCAATTCCTCTCGTTTCCAGTTCCAGTCCTACTTCTTCTGCGCAATCACTGAAATAATCTTCTACATTCAGTTTACTGAAAGTATATGGAATTCTGTTGGTATCAATCTTTGAATAAAAAGTCAGTTCATTGATCAGATGATCCATCTCATTCGTCTTATTATAAATAGTCTTCACATAACGGTCTATTTTCTCCGGCGTATCCGCTACGCCGTCCATAATCCCCTCTACATATCCCTTTACCGCTGTGATCGGCGTCTTAAGATCATGAGAAATATTGCTGATAAGTTCTTTATTTTCTTTATCCATAAGAACTTTCTCTTCTGCCGATTCCTTCAGCCGCTTTCTCATCTCCTCAAAATCCCGGCAAAGTTCCGAAAACTCATCGTCACCATCTACTTCCAGAACAAAATCAAGATTTCCCTCTTTGATATTCTGAGTGGCTTTCTTTAATTTAACTAGCGGTGTGGCAATACTTCTGTAAATCCATAATCCAATAGATAAAGCTGTGAATACTAATATTACCGTCGCAGTAAACAGCAGATCTTTTGCAATAATCCTTACCTGTGTCTGGCTGTGGGTGGATTCCCCTACTGAAATATCATACACCACTTCCGAGGAATCCTTTGTCTGCTGTGCAAACTTTGTATGACCTAATCCGTACAAAGTTGCCGAAAATAAAAGCAGAGGAACCAGAATACTCATACCGAATCCAACTATAATCCTTGTTTTTAACTTCATCCCGATCATCCTTTATCTGTTGATTTATAAGGTTTCTATAATTTTGCCCTCTGCAAGCATTATATCATAAAGTCTGTTTTACATATCTAAATTTTCTATAAAAAGAACAGGAATCATCTGTCCTGTTCTTTCAGATAATTCCTGTTTTATCCCATTGCACTGCAATTTTTGTGATATTCTGTAATTATTCAGCATTCCACTGTCTGTGCAAATACTGAACAGTTACGATTTTCTTATTTAAGCAAGGTATTTTTTAAGGTCATCAACTTTATCCAGATGCTCCCATGGAAGGTCTACATCCGTACGTCCGAAATGTCCATAAGCAGCTGTCTGTCTGTAAATCGGTCTTCTCAGATCAAGCATCTTGATAATTCCCGCCGGGCGAAGGTCAAAGTTCTCACGAATGATCTCAACCAGCTTTGTATCAGAAAGTTTACCGGTTCCGAATGTTTCTACGTGGATAGATGTCGGATGAGCAACACCGATCGCATAGGAAAGCTGAATCTCACATTTATCTGCAAGACCTGCTGCAACAATATTTTTTGCAACATAACGTGCAGCATACGCTGCGGAACGGTCTACCTTTGTACAGTCTTTACCGGAGAAAGCACCGCCGCCATGACGTCCGGTTCCACCGTAAGTATCAACGATGATCTTACGTCCGGTAAGTCCGCTGTCACCATGAGGTCCGCCGATCACGAAACGTCCTGTTGGGTTGATGAAGTATTTTGTGTTCTCATCTACCATATCTGCCGGAATGATCTCATCGAAAACATATTTCTTAATGTCCTCATGGATCTGCTCCTGAGTTACATCCGGATCATGCTGTGTAGAGCATACTACTGCATCGATACGGCTTGGTTTTCCGGCTTCATCATATTCTACAGTAACCTGTGTTTTTCCATCCGGTCTTAAATATTTTAATGTACCGTCTTTACGGATTTTCGTTAACTGACGTGCAAGTTTGTGTGCCATGTTGATGGCATATGGCATATACTCTTCTGTCTCATTGGAAGCATAACCAAACTGGATACCCTGGTCACCTGCTCCGATGGCATCAATTTCATCTTCACCCATTTTTGCTTCAAGAGCTTTATCTACGCCAAGAGCGATATCAGCAGACTGTTCATCGATTGCTGTGATAACTGCACATGTATCAGCATCAAATCCATATTTTCCACGTGTATATCCGATTTCACGGATAGTATCTCTTACGATTTTCTGGATATCAACATATGCATTTGTTGTAATCTCACCCATAACAAGTACAAGACCTGTAGTTGTAGCAGTTTCACATGCAACACGACTCATAGGATCTTTTTCCATAAGAGCGTCAAGAATAGCATCGGAAATAGCATCACACATTTTATCCGGATGGCCTTCAGTTACAGATTCAGAAGTAAATAAAATTTTCTCCATTGTGTTCTCCTTTTTTATTCATTTACAATTGTTTCCCGACCACAGAATAACCCGCAGCCATTTATGTACTGTATCAACAGATTATTTCTCTCCGCTGATACTTTTCCGTTAACAAAAAGAAACAGCCCGAAGTAATCGGACTGTCTGATTATCTCAACAATCCTCTTATTGTTCGATCACTCGCTCAGGTTGGCACCTTCCTACACAAACAGGGGTTGCCGTGGCTTCGCAGATCCTTTGTATCTCCACCACTCTGAATAAAAGGCTATTACTAATTATTAACTTGCATTAATTAAGATTGCTGCATACCATACAATATACTTAACCCTCACAAATGTCAAGTAATTTTTTGGTATTTTTTATCATCCCACCCTGAGACGGAATTTCTGGATTTCTTTCTCATTGGATACTCTCTCAATCTCAGCACCGAGAGATCTCAGCTTATCTTCAAAATTCTCGTATCCTCTCTGGATATATACGATATCATCAACAACTGTGATTCCATCTGCTGCAAGACCTGCGATCACCAGGGCTGCACCTGCACGCAGATCCGGTGCACTTACTCTCGCACCTGTAAGCTTCTTCACACCATCAATAATTGCTGAATTTCCCTCAACTTTGATGTTTGCTCCCATACGTGAAAGTTCGTCCGCATACTTGAATCTGTTCTCAAAAATACTCTCTGTTACAATACTGGTTCCCTCTGCAAGTGCCAGAGTTACAGCAATCTGTGGCTGCATATCTGTAGGATATCCGGGATATGGAAGAGTCTTTACATGAGTACGGTGAAGTCTCTTTGGTGCACGTACACGAACTGCATCATCAAATTCCTCAACCTCACATCCAATTTCTTCAAGTTTAGCCGTAGTTGCTTCCAGATGCTTCGGAATTACATTCTTAACTGTTACATCTCCGCCTGTTGCTGCCGCAGCAAACATAAATGTACCTGCCTCGATCTGATCCGGAATAATAGAATACTCTGTACGGTGGAGCTTCTCCACACCTTTAATACGGATCACATCTGTACCTGCACCTTTAATATTTGCCCCCATACTGTTCAGGAAGTTGGCAACGTCAACTACATGCGGTTCTCTTGCGGCATTTTCCAAAATAGTACGTCCCGGAGCCAATGAGGCTGCCATCATAATATTAATCGTTGCACCTACAGAGACAACGTCAAGGAAAATATGGCTTCCATGAAGTTCATCTGCTTTCGCAACAATTGCTCCATGCATGATATCTACATCTGCACCAAGCGCTCTGAATCCCTTCAGATGCTGGTCGATCGGACGGCTTCCGATGTTGCATCCACCTGGAAGCGGTACCTCTGCATGTTTATACTTACCAAGAAGTGCTCCCAGCAGATAGTAGGAAGCTCTGATCTTCTTGATATATTCATAATCAACACTTACATCTCCAATTGTAGATCCGTTAATCTTCACAGTAGATTTATCAATACGGTCTACCTGTGCTCCAATACCAGCGATCGCTTCAAGCAATACATTGATATCCCTTACATCCGGCAAATTCTCTATCAGAATCGTCTCATCAGTCATTATGGCTGCTGCAAGAATAGCAAGTGCCGCATTCTTGGCACCGGCAATCTCAACTTCACCGACTAAAGGGTTGCCTCCTTTTATAACATACTGTTCCATATCACACCTCTTATTTATTTTCACTCCATGAGCAGAATTAATGGTCACTGTTCACTCTGTTTTTCGTTTTCTGCGAACATGTAACTTCTGTTTCAAATGCATATATGTTTATACTAAACGATCATCCTATTTTAAAGTCAGTTGTATATTATATCATATATTTATCATTTGTAAACAAAAATTATTTACCACTGTCCTTTTCCCGAGCTGTAATAATCACTTTCCCTGCTCTTTGATATGTATTATCTCCAGAATTGCCCGAAGACTTTCATCCAAATCTTTCCCCTCTTCATCAATGGTAATATCTGCATATTTCTCGTACAGAGGTACACGTTCCTCATACAGATCTTTCAGGCTCTGACCGTCCTTTAACAGAACTCCGCGGCCTTTCAGATTTCCCAGTCTTTTGGATAAAGATTCCAGTGATAATTTAAGATATATAACCTTACCTATGGACTTCAGATGTTCCATTGCCTCATCACAGTAAATAACACTTCCGCCGGGTGCAATGACCGTATCTGTCACATGAATGTCTGCATTAACCTGATTTTCAATTTCCTTAAATTTTTCCGGTCCGTCCTGCTCTATGATCTCTGAAAGCTTTCTTTTCTCCTGTTTCTGTATCAGAAGATCAGAATCCAGAAATTCATATCTCAATGCTTTTGCAAGAATAACTCCTATTGTACTTTTCCCTGAACCGGGCATTCCTATTAATGTCACATTATTCATGTTTATGTCCTTTCATTTTATCATACATTGTCTGCGTCTGCAAATTGCGGGTTACTGTTTCTTTTTTCCGGATTTTTTCTTCTTTTTTTTAACGCTGTATCCAAATGTTCCCAGTTTTTTACCAATTCCCAGATATTCACCATGAGAATACACCAGAGGTTTCGCATCATTCAGATGAAATTTCTTCTTCTCGTCCATATACTGCGGATCAGCATGAACTGCAAGCACATCCGCCAGAAACATATGGTGGGAACCCAATTCCAGAACCTGCCTTACTTTGCATTCAATACTCACCGGAGATTCTGCGATCATGGGAACTTTCACAAAATCCGCCTTCTCTTTGGTAAGCTTCATTTCTTTAAATTTATCAACATCCCTGCCGGAACGGACTCCACAGTAATCCGTTGCATATGCCAGTTTCTCTGTTGTCAGATTTATTACAAATTCTCCCGTCTTTCTGAGCATATCATAGGAAAAACGGGATGGTCGCACAGAAATAGACACCATCGACGGATTCGTGCAGACAGTTCCTGCCCATGCAACTGTAATAATATTGTCATTCCCCTCTCCGTCAGAAACACTTACCATAACTGCCGGAAGTGGATAAAGCATATTTCCTGCTTTCCAGGTTTCTTTTTCCATTTCTTATTATCCTCAGCTATTCTGTCTGCTGCCATCAGTTGTAATCGTTCTATCCGGCCTGTGCAGCTTCCATAAGTGCCGGAATCAGCTGTTTCTTACGTGAAACAACGCCTTTCAGATCAAATACACCATCCTTTGGCTCCATATGGAAAGCAATACGTGCCATTTCCTCACTTCCCTCACCATAATAGAGAAGCTCTGTAGATTCCTCAATAATATTGGTAAGCATAAAGAATACGCGGGTAACACCATGACGGCCACACTCGCTGACCATAAACGGAACCAGACGCTCTTTGATTTCTGCCAGCTCATCGCTGTCCATAGAACTGATCTGTCCAACACCAAAGTTGATCTCATCCTCAGCAATAAATTTCTTATAATCCTGATAGAAAATTTCTTCCGGTGATTTGTCTTTCAGGTTACTTCCTGCTTTAAACATCTCTTTTGCAAACTGCTCAATATTGATTCCTGCAATAAGTGCCAGCGCACCTGCCGCCATCTTGTCAGATAATGTGCAGGTAGGTGAACGAAACATCAGTGTATCTGAAATAATCGCAGCACAGAGAAGCCCCGCAATACTCGGTGAAATCTCAAGTTTCTGCTCCCCATACATTTCATACAGAATCGTTGCTGTACATCCGACCGGCTGATTTCTGAAAGAAATCGGTACCATAGTTTCCAGAGAACCCAGTTTATGATGGTCAATAATCTCCACGATTTCAGCTTTATCGATATTGTCAACTGCCTGATCTTTCTCATTATGGTCCACAAGTGCTACTTTTTTCCTGTGCATATCCAGAAAATTTCTTCGGGAAATTGTTCCGATACATTTTCCCTTTTTGTTAATTACAGGGAACGCACGATGACGGTGTTTGATCATCTCATTCTGAATATCATCCGTAAAATCCTCTGTATTAAAAGTAACCAGATTATCTGTTTTCATAATATACCGTACAGGAATACTCTGGTTGATCAGTCTTGCGATCGTAAATGTATCATACGGAGACATAATAATTACAATTTCTCTCTCATGAGCAAGCTTTATCACCTTTTCGCTGACTTCAATTCCCATACCAACGATAATACAGCTAACATTCTGCGCAATCGCCTGAAGATGATCCTCTTCTCTGTCTCCCATGATTATCAGGTCATCCGGTTCAATATAGGCTTTGAGCATTTCCGGATTTGCAGTTCCCACCAGAACTTTTCCTTTTGTAAAATATCCATGCTCATTTCCCTCTACTACGGTACCTGCAATTGTCTCGGCAATTCTTCTGTACTGTGTCTTCGCTCTTGACAGCAGATAACTGTCCGTTGTATCCATATAAGTCTTAGCAATATCACCGATTGTGATCAGACCTTCCAGCTGTCCTTCTCTGTCTCTGATCGGAAGAGATACGATACTTTTCTCCATCATCAGATCCCATGCATTTTTCAGGGACATACTCTTATCAGCTTCCGGACTCATACGGATATCCATATCTTTTATCTGTGTTCCAATGTTAGACAGATATCCCGGCGGCTGCATACCGAAACGATTTAACACATATTCTGTCTCTTCATTGATCTGTCCTGCACGCTTTGGAATGTATTTCACCTTCTGAGAAGTCCTGTTTTTGATGTCCGCATAGGCAATTGCTGAACAGATGGAATCCGTATCCGGATTCTTATGACCTATTACAAATATTTTTTCCTGATTTCTCATACAGATTCTAACCTCAATTATCTAATTTAATGTTTGCAAAAAGTGCGCCAAGAGATGTGGAAGCCTCTTCCTTTGAATCCGGAAGCTCGATCACTTCCTCCTCAATTTCCTTAGCCATCATATCTGTTGCCTCTTTGATGCTCAGACTTAATTTTCCATCTTTGACAGCAGTTACTTTTACCTTTACTTTATCTCCAACTGTCAGAACTTCTGACGGTTTCTTAATTCTCTTCTCACAGATCTGTGAAATATGAACCAGACCTGACAGACCATTTCCCAGATCTACGAATGCACCATATGGCTGTAAGCTCTCAACAACACCTTCTGTTACAAGTCCGACCTGCACATTGGAGATTTTTGTTTTTCTCTCCTCTTCTGCTTTTTCTCTTAATATTTCCTTTGCAGAGAGAATTAATCTTCCTTTTTCTTTATCAATATCGAAAACCTGAACCTGGATTGGTTTGTTCAGATATTCGTTTGTATCCTCCACATAATTCAGGGCAAGCTTTGAGGCGGGAATAAATCCACGTACACCTTCTACATAGGCGATTACGCCGCCATTTACAATGCCTTTTACCACCACATCAATTACTTCTTTTGAATCCTTTAATTCTTTCAGCTTATCCCATGCAAGCACATCTGCTGCTTCTGTTCTGGACAACAGAATATTTCCATTTCCATCGTCTTTACTCACAACAGTCGCAGAAACTTCATCTCCCACATTCACCTGTTCCTTTAAAGAAAATCCCGGTTCTCTGCTGTAATCCTCTGCCGGAATAATGCCTTCCGCATAATACTTCAGATCTACCACAACTTCTTTTTCATCTACACTGATGACAGTTCCTGTAAGAATATCCCCTTCTTCAATTTTCTTAAAAGAGGCTTCCAGTTCTGTTTCGTAATCTTTCATTGATTCAGCCATTATCTGTTTTCTCCTTTGCCTGGAATAAATGTAACTCTTCTCCATCTGTTACAGGATACTGAACAGTTACAAATAAAGTATATCATGTCAGCTATTTTCAAACATTATAACACAATCACTTTAATAATGGAAATCTGAATTTTCATACAGATAGTTCACACAAACGGATATTTATATGTTACAATAATATCATCAACCAACTATAGCAAATCTATAAACAAGTCCCCTGTGAGATTACAAAAATCAACGGGGAACTGCCTGTATCAGGAAAGGATATTATTATACATGAATTATGATTCTGTCCCCTTGAGGGATTTTAAAGAACTGAATGACTGGGAGACAGTTATTTTTGTCTATCAGTCTGCCCTTAAACAGGTAGAAACAAAGATTGATATTCTAAACGGTGAATTTCAGCACAGACATAAATACAATCCGATCGAACATGTAAAATCCAGAATCAAAACTCCGGAAAGCATTGTAAAAAAACTGAAACGACATGGATATGAATCCAGTATCGAGAACATGGTACGCTATGTAAATGACATCGCAGGAATCCGTATCAGCTGTTCCTTTACATCTGATATCTATCTGATCGCAGATATGATTTCCAAACAAAATGACCTGACGATCCTTGCAAGACGTGATTATATGAAAAATCCTAAAAAGAGCGGTTACCGCAGTTATCATATGCTGGTTACCACACCGGTCTTTCTCTCCGACAGTATCATTGATACCAAAGTAGAGATTCAGATCCGCACAGTTGCACAGGATTTCTGGGCGACTCTGGAGCATAAGATGCATTACAAATTTGAGGGAGACGGACCTGACTATATCACAAAAGAATTAAGAGAATGTGCGCGATATGTAGCAGAACTGGATACCCGCATGGAAGAACTCAATAATGAAATCCAGAAATATGGAAAATTATCAGATAAAAAATAAAAAATCCCCGTAAAACGAGGAGTGCCCCGGCAGTGGTTTACCGGGGCTATTATTATGAAAAAAATTTATGTGTAATGATAACACATTACAACGTCTTTCGTAGGTTCTTTCGAACTATCTATATAGTAGCAATCATTTATGAATAAATTATGAACTCGCAGTTAACTTTTCGTTTATTTGCACAATTATTTTATATTTTTTAATATTTTTTTATAGAATTACCACATATTTATAGTTCTTGTTTTATTTTATGCTTGTCTATCTTGTATATCTCCCATAATCTTCCATAACTATTTTGTCTTTTCACAGTTACGATTTGAGAATGAGCAGATTTTACTCAAAAAGACTCTTTGCAAAATCAGCCAGTTTATGCAGGATTCCTTTTACCTCTTCTTTACCAATCCCCATTTCTTCCAGTTTATCATATGCCTTCGTCACAGCACTCCTGAGCTGTTCCTCATCAATATCAGAATCCTTGATCTGTTTAACGATCTTTATGATTCTGTTCTCTTCTTCCTCCGAAAGGCTAACTCCTGCAGTACTCTCCGCAGTCTGGATCAGCGATCTGATCTGATCATCTGAAATATCCTGTTTTGCTGCCTCATTTTTCACATACATAATGATATCAACTACTTTGTCCGGATCTGATACAAGAGAATCAATCTCATTATCAGAAATAATCTCCTGTACAGATTCCGAAGTATCTGCTGCCATCGCCGGTACTGCCGGTGTCGTACATGTAATTGCTGCCGCAATAATAAATATTCCTGCTTTTTTTATTCTCATGATTTAATTACCTCCATACTTTTGCCAGTCAATAATAAGTCTCTGTCTTTTCACTGTCAGCAGATTACAGACAATGAACAGGCATTTTCATTTACCGGCTCATTATATCAGAAATCTTATGCCTTCTGTAAAATAAATATCCCAATTTCTGTCTTCATAATTCCTTCGACATTTGTTCAAATTTTTTTCACATCTTAAACACGATTTTCTCATAATTGCAAGATATACTAAAGCCATAAAAATAATAAAGCCAACGTTATTTTTATAAAATTTCTTTTTCATATGTTGATTGCCGGAAGAGGCAATTAACTCTCCTTCCTTTTAAAAAATAAATTTGAACGTAATATAAAAAGCATCCGCTTAGCCACCGGATGCTTTTTATATTTATCTTTTTATGAAATTTCTGTAAATGCATTTGCCAGCTGTGCAAACTGTGCCAGTGTCAGTGCTTCTCCTCTGACACTCAGGGAAAGTCCACACATCCCCAACGCCTGCTCAATCTGTTCTTTAGAAAATGGTATCTCCTGTGAATTCTTCAGACCATTCACCAGTGTCTTCCTTCTCTGGTTAAAAGATGCTCTGATAATACGAAACATCAGCTTCTCATTCTTTACCTCAACCGGCGGTTTTTCATATCGTTCCAGTCTGATTACCGCACTTCCCACTTTAGGTCTTGGCATAAAACAGTTGGGCGGTACATTTGCCACGATCTTTGGTTTCGCATAATATTGCACAGCCAGTGAAAGCGCCCCGTAATCTTTTGTTCCGGGTCCTACCTGCATTCTGTCCGCAACTTCTTTCTGTACCATAATAGTAATAGAATCAACAGGAACCTGATTCTCAAACAATCCCATGATGATCGGGGTAGTAATGTAATATGGCAGATTGGCAACAACCTTGATCGGACGCCCCTGATTTTTTTCCAGTGCAAGCTGGCGGATGTCTACTTTGAGGATGTCGTTGTTGATGACTGTCACATTATCCCAATCTTTCAGAGTGTCGTCCAGAATAGGAAGCAGTGTTTTATCAATCTCAACTGCTGCCACTTCCCTTGCTGCTTCAGCCAGATACTGTGTCATGGTTCCGATTCCCGGTCCAATCTCCAATACAAAATCATCCTTTGTGATCTGTGCAGAATCTATAATCTTATCCAGAACATGAGTATCGATCAGAAAGTTCTGACCAAACCTTTTCTGGAATGCAAAATTATACTTCTGAAGCACTTCTATGGTATACTTTGGATCTCCTAGATACGGTCTGGGCATAATCTTTACTCCTTTTTCTTTATTACCTGTAACTGTACAAATACGCATTATTTAGTAAAATCTTTCTCGTACAGAACAATATATCCATCTCTGTCTATACGTTTCTTAGATACATTTCGTTTAAATTTACGGATTCCTCCCTGTGATTTTGCAATCGCAGCATCTATCAGTTCTTTTACTGCGCCAACATTCATAGGAGAATCCTCTTTCTGGTTAATTCCAATCAGATTATACAGCGCAAGCATTCCCATCTGATCAATAGCATAACCATTCTCTTTTGTATAAACCCTTGCAAAATTGACAAGTTCATCATTGGTAAACACAGGAATATTGATCATTGAAGTAAACTTCTTTGCGAATTTCGGATATCTGGCAATCAGTTTTCGCATACCAATCTTCTCATCTTCCACGATTACTGTAAGTCCGTCTGTGTTAACTTCCATGGCTTTGTCAAGCATCTCTACTGTTTCCGGTGTCAGCTGATTTGCATTTTCGATCACAAGAAAGCCACCTGCCAGCTTTGAAAAAATCTTATAAATATTTTTTCCGTTGATCTGATCTGCAAAAACATATGCTACTTTTGACGCTTCCAGATTCAGTTCTTTACAGATTGCCGGAATCAGGCCTGAGATCAGTCTGGTCTTTCCGCATTCCTTACCGCCCATCACAATAATATTTCCAGTTTTAGAAGTCTTGTCTGCTGCAGCCATCTGTACATCATATAAAGTATCCACAAGCTGCTCTTTCATACCCGGAACCTTTACAAAATATGTAAATAACTGCTTCTCATCATCTGTAAGTTCTTTTTCTCTTGGTACGATATCCCTTGGATCTGCTCCATTTTCCGGCTGGATAGATTCTATAAAACGTTCCAGCTCCTCTTCTTCTGTCAGGGGTTGGGCTTCTTCCGTTCCCTCTGTATCATCTTCCGGATTCAGATCTGTATTCCCCATCGGTCCATGGAGAAATTCCTCTTCAGCTCTTCTGAGATCTTCTTCTGTAACCTCATCTTCTTCTTCAGCTTCTTCTATTTCCGGCTGCACCGGTATTTCCTTTTTCGGTTCTTCATCCGGCTTTGGATCAGCAACCTTTATATCTTGTATATCTCCGCTGAGGAAATCCGGTTCTTCCAGTTCCTCTGAAATATCATGGGCTTTTATTTCTTTATCATCAACATCAGTTTCTGAACTTTCTTCCTGTACTTCTTCTGTTTTTGACTCTTCTTCCTTCGGAATCTCAATTCCCTGCGCACTGGCAGCAGCAAGGATCGTATCCTCCAGATTCAACTCTTTCCCTTCCAGATCAAAAGAATCCATATTCAGTTTCGTCTCAGCAACTTCCTCAACTTTCGGCGGTTTGCTCAGTTCCATATTTTTCATGGATTCCGGAATATTTAATTCAGGCATCTTAATTGCAGCCATGGGTTCTGCCCCCGGTTTTTCAGGTTCTGCCTCCAATTCCGGAACATTTTCAGGTTCTTTCTGTGACGCATCACTCTTTATGATTTCTTCCGGAATCTCATCTTCCCTAGTGATACCGGCCTCGTTAACCATATCCATGGATTCTTCCGGAAACTCTTCTTTCTCTTCCTGAGTCTTACCTCCAAAGACATCCCTGATCCCCTTTGAAATCTTTTCCTGAATGCCTTCCATGCTGACCTGAACTTCCGGCTCATTGTTTTCTGTCGTTTCTTCCACTTCTTCAGCTTCAGGCTCTTCCTGCGCTTTTACTTCTGTTTCCGTTTTTTTCTTCTCCAGTTCTTTCGCCTGCTCTGGTGTAAGAAGTTTCGGAACAAACTGTTTCTCAAATTTTGCTTTCTCAGCACCTGTCAGCTCACCCATTCTCATTTTAAGATCATAGGCTTTCATAACATATTTGCCTTCACTGAACCAGAGAATGATTTCATTGCATAAATCCAGACATTTCTGTTTTTCTCCTGCTTTGTAATACAGGGCTGCCAGTTCATATGACCATTTCTCTGTAAATTCCTGTTCTTTATACTCTTCCAGGATTCTGATCTGCTCATTTAATGAAGAATTTTTTGCCCTTGCAATCTTGTACTGCAGAATATATTGTGTACTGTCATTCGAAGCCACCTGCTTATATTCTTCAAAAAATTCTTCTGCTTCATTGATATCATCCATTCGCAGAGAGATCTCAATCAGACGGTAAAGAATATTTTTTCCAATAGATGCCTTATGATATGCAAGAAGGAAAATCTCCTTACTGTCCTCATATCTTCCGTTTGCTGCATATATTTCACCGACAACACATAAGGTGCGGACATTTTTGACGCGTCTCCAGTCTATGCTGTCTACAATGTTCATGGCACCTTTATAATCTTTGTCCTGAACCAGCTTATTAATCTCTTCAAGTTTTATCCGAAATTCTTCTTTATCCAATGCATTCACCAACTTTCCATAATTACGCTCAGTGTATCATAAGCCCGTACCCTTGTCAAAAGATTGTTTCTTCTTACACAGGCTGTGATACTGTTCCCTGAACTACCTGAAATACCTTATTTATCTGAAACTGATGACTGATAAAATCATCCAGCCCTGTACATGTTATCAATGTCTGGATATCACTGATACTGTCCAGAAGATAATTCTGCCTGCTGCTGTCCAGCTCGGACAGAACATCATCCAAAAGCAGAACCGGTGTGTCTTTTATTTTTCTCTTTACTATATATATTTCTGATAATTTAAGTGAAAGTGCCGCTGTCCTCTGCTGTCCCTGAGAACCGTATTTCCTGATATCAATCCCATTTGCCATTACACACAGGTCATCTCTGTGTGGGCCTGCGGATGTCAGTCTCATCCTCATATCTCTTTCTCTGTTGGCACAAATGGTACTTTCCAGTTTCTCTGCTGTACAGTCCGGTTCATAAATAACGTTCAGTTCTTCCAATCCCCCTGTAAGATTACCATGTATTTTTCGAACCGTTTCATTTAGTTCTTTAATAAATTCACTGCGCTTGTCAATAATCTTCCGTCCATATTCAGCCATCTGTATATCCCAGATATCCAGTGTATCTTTAAGTGAAGGCTGAACACTGAGATCCTTCAGCAATTTATTTCTCTGATTTACAATATGGTTATATGAAGCCAGATCTGTAAGATATATTTTATCTAACTGGCACAGTTCCAGATCAAGAAATCTCCTTCTCTCACCCGGACCATTTTTTATAATATTCAGATCCTCAGGAGAAAAAAACACCAGATTAACTACTCCGAAAAGCTCACTGGCCTTCCGGATAGGAAGACCATTGATCGCAACGCCTTTTGCTTTATTCTTTTTAAGATGCATATCAATCCTGTAGGAAAGCTCATCTCTTTTTACCATCATCCTGATATGAGATTCATCCTTTCCAAACTGAATCATATCCTTATCTCTGCTTCCTTTATGCGATTTTGTAGTTCCGCAAAGATAAAGTGCCTCCAGGATATTGGTCTTTCCCTGAGCGTTATTGCCGTAAAATATATTCGTCCCCTGTGCCAGATCGAGTTCCAGAGAATCATAATTTCTGAAATTTTTTAACTGAACAGATTCAATATACATTTATTCACCTGATCACTTTAATTTCTTTTCCATCATAAGAAACGATGTCACCTTCATAAACCTTTCGGCCACGACGGTCATCTACCTCTCCGTTTACTTTTACCAGTCCGTCAGTGATCACATATTTCGCTTCAACCCCGTCCTGAACCATATCTGCAAGTTTCAGTAACTGCCCCAGTTTTATAAATTCATCTCTGATTTTAATTTCTTCCATTTTCATTTACTCCCTATCTTGCCTGATTCTGGTTGATATTTACAGGCAGAATCAAATATGTGTAATTTTCCTCGTCATCCCTGATAAAACATGGTGCTTTTGGATTTACGAGGTAGATACTGATTGTTTCATCATCAATTACTTTGAGTGCATCGATCAGAAATCTTGGATTAAAGCCAATAAGGATATCTTTGCCCTCTTTATCAATATCAATATTTTCATTCATGGAACCCATTGCAGAATCAATACGTAATTCCATAGAATTATCTGTAATTTCAATAATGATCGGTTTCTTTTCTCCCTCTCTTACCAACAGAGTGGCTCTGTCGATACAGTCCAGAAATTCTTTTTTATTAATTTTAATTTTAGTTTCGTAATCGCTGGAAAGCATCTGATCAATACGGAAATATTCTCCATCGATTAATCTGGAAACAACAATAGTCTGGTCAAACTCAAATAAAATATGATTTTTTGAGAAATAAATATTTACAATATCATCAATTTCACCGGATAAAATCTTACTGATCTCATTAAGTGTTTTGCCAGGTACCACCACTTTGCGGTCAGCATAATCTTTTTTCAGTTCCATACGTCTGATCGCAATACGATGTCCATCGAGAGATACTATTTTCAGGTAGTTATTTTTGATTTCAAAAAGTTCACCGGTCATCAGCTTATTGGTTTCATTGGAGGCAATTGAGAAAATAGTCTGTCTAATCATCTCTTTTAATGTGAATTGAGAGATAGTAAGACTTTCTTCTTTCTCAATCAGTGGGAGATATGCAAAATCTTCTCCGGATTTACCAGGTATCGTGAATTTTGCTTTCTCACAGGTAATGGTGGCAGTAAGTTTCTCATCTGTTTTAATAGTTACCGTATTGTCTGGCAGTCGACGAATGATTTCATAGAAAATTTTTGCATCCAGCGCAATGATTCCTTTTTCTTCAATGATTCCATCAACAATTGTTTCTATACCGAGTTCCATATCATTAGTAGTAAATTTGATCTGGTTTGTAGTAGCATCAATCAGAATACATTCTAGAATTGGCATTGTTGTTTTAGAGGGAACTGCTTTCAGTGAGATGTTTACACTTTTGAGCAAGTTGATTTTCTGGCAAATGATTTTCATAATGTGTATAACTTCCTTTCTTGGGTGATGTGGTTTTTTATAGATAAATATATAAAAGGAATCCGTCGTCGCCGCCGTAGGGGATGTGAATATGTGAAAAACTCCATTGAAGGTTGATTTTTCAAGGAGTTCGGATATGGATAACTTCGTGTAAAGGTGTGCTTAAAGTATGTGTATAACTTGTGTATAACCGAAGCGCCCAAAAAGCGGCGAAAAGTTATACACACTTATACACATTCAATCAACATCTTATACACATGTTATACAGTCAGTTATCCTCATCCCTGTGGATTAATTTTTTTCTTTAAAGTTTCAATGGTGTTTTTAAGGTTTTCATCGTTGTTGATTTCTTTTTCAATTTTGTCGATGCCGTGCATAATGGTAGTATGATCACGATTTCCAAGACATTTTCCGATAGATTTCAGCGGAGTTGAGATGATTTCTCTGCATAAATACATGGCAATCTGGCGGGGGGTTACAATTTTGGAGTTACGCTTATTTCCACAGAGGTCATCCACTGTAACATCAAAATGTTCAGCAACCATGGAAATAATATAATCCGGCGTGATGACTTTCTTTTCATCAGGGGAAATAATATCCTTTAACGCCTGTTCGGCAAGTTCAAGTGTAACTTCCTTTTTTTCAAGTTTGGCAAAAGCCATCACCTTGTTGATCGCGCCTTCCAGTTCGCGGATATTGGATTTAATATTGTTTGCAATGTATTTGATTACTTCCTCGTTAATATCATATCCATCCATTTCTTCCTTCTTATGAAGAATTGCCATTCGGGTTTCGTAATCCGGCAGTGTGATATCTGCGATCAGGCCCCATTCAAATCGTGAACGGAAACGTTCTTCCAGGATTTCCATATCTTTTGGAGGTTTATCTGACGAAATAATAATCTGTTTTTTGGCACTGTGCAGGCTGTTAAAGGTATGGAAAAATTCTTCCTGTGTAGATTCCTTTCCTATAATAAACTGAATATCGTCGACAAGAAGAACATCAATGTTTCTGTATTTTTCACGAAACTTGGTCATTGCCGAGTTATTTCCATTACGGATTGTTTCGATCAGTTCGTTGGTAAACTCTTCACTGGTAACGTAAAGTACTTTGCTGTTTTCATCATGATCAATAATGAAATGAGCAATAGAATGCATCAGATGAGTTTTTCCCAGACCTGCACCGCCATAGATAAAGAGCGGATTGTAGGTATCACCCGGGGATTCGGCAACTGCAAGAGCTGCTGCCTGGGCAAATTTATTATTGCTTCCGACTACAAAGGTATCAAAAGTGTATTTTGGATTCAAATGAGCTTCCTCGCAGCGTGCATCCTGAGACTGCGCTTTTGGAGAAACTTCCTCTTTTTTCGGAACATCTTCCGGCAATATGAAATTGATGTCACAGTTTTCCATTCCGGTAACTTCACTGATCGTTACCTGAAGTGGAAGTTTGTATTTTTTACTTATATAATTGAGACCTACCTGCTCTGAAGGCACGATAATAGTGACAACATTGTCAACTACTTCGTAAACAGTAAGTGGTTTTAGCCAGGTATTAAAAGAAACATCGGACAGATCATGTTCTGTCTTGACGATTTGCAGGATTTCGTCCCATTTTTCCACAACTTTGTTCATTTTCTGGTTCTCCCGGTTCGTATTACTTCTATATTAAGTGTGTATTGATAATATTGAGTTTTCCACAAACTCTGACCGTATTCTTAAAAAAGACATAAATATCCTTATATATATTATAATAAAATGCCTGTTTTCGCAATGTATATTTGAGGGAAATGTGGAAAAAAGTTATCCCCACTTTTTATGTGGATTAGTGTGGATAACAGTGGAAAAGCCAATTCCGGTTACCATAATGTGACGTTATTCTTTTAAAAACGATAAAAAATGGGGATAATTTTATGCACAGTAAGAAAAGTAGAAATAAAAGCATTTTTTTGAAGATATGTGTAAAATAGACAGGAGAAAGTGGAAAGATATATAGGTATTCCACAAGTTATCCACAAGTTATCCACAAAATGTGGATAATATTACGTAAACCAATTATGTAATCCACAATGGCATAAAAAACCATTTAAATCTTTGTGTAAATAATACTTGACGAATCCACCCTTTATGAATATAATTGAAATGATGTTCTAATAAGTAAAGTTGGCGGGCAGGAGAGCTGTAGAATCCGGTGTCTGTCATACTTAAAAAGTTACAAAATTTAACATGGATAATAGATAAAGGAGGTGCTTTACCTATGAAAATGACATTTCAGCCAAAAAAGAGATCCAGAGCAAAAGTTCATGGTTTCAGAGCTCGTATGAGCACAAAGGGTGGTCGTAAAGTATTAGCTGCCAGAAGATTAAAAGGAAGAAAGCATTTATCAGCCTAAGAATAAGACCGCAATTATGTGGTCTTTTCTTCTCTTAAAAAAGAGATCAGGAAAGGGGATTCTATGCAAAGATCAGAGTCCTTAAAAAAAAATCAAGATTTTCAAAAAGTATACAGAAATGGAACATCAAAAGGTAATCGGTATCTGGTGATGTACGTACTGAAAAATCAGTACATGAAGAATCGTCTGGGAATATCAGTAAGTAAAAAAGTAGGGAATAGTGTGGTTCGCCACAGACTCACCAGATTGATAAGAGAAAGTTATCGGTTGAATGAAGCGGAATTTGAAAACAGTTTGGACATTGTAGTAGTTGCACGCCCACAGGCAAAGGACAGGACCTATCAAGAGATAGAGAGTGCGCTGATGCATCTGGCGGGAAAGCACTGCATAGCAGGTAAGAACAATGATAAAGAAGTTTCTGATCAGAATAATTAAACTCTATCAAAAGTATATATCACCGATGAAGAGAACAAAATGTCCTTATATTCCCACATGTTCTCAATATGGTTTAGAAGCAATCGAAAAATATGGTGCATTAAAGGGCGGTCTTCTTGCGGTATGGAGGATACTTCGCTGTAATCCTTTTTCCCACGGAGGCTATGACCCTGTACCGTAAAGACAGGAATGTACTTGAAAATTGAATATTGATCGATCGAAGGAACCTCCTGTCATTTATGGATTCTAGGAGGAAATGAACTTGGAAATGATTTTAGCGACAAAGAGCAGCACTCCTATCATTGGTCAGCTTGCGACCGTTATGGGATGGATCATGGATGGTATTTACAGATTGCTGAATATCTTTGGAATTCAGAATATCGGTATTTGTATTGTCATCTTCAGTATCCTTATTTATGCTCTTATGACCCCACTGCAGATTAAACAGCAGAAATTCTCTAAGCTGAGTGCGATCATGCAGCCGGAACTTCAGAAAATTCAAAAGAAGTACAAGGGAAAAAACAACGATACTGCTGCAATGCAGAAAATGCAGGAGGAAACACAGGCTGTATATCAGAAATACGGCGTATCTCCTACAGGAAGCTGTGTACAGCTTGCAATCCAGTTCCCTATTTTGATGGCCTTATATCAGGTAATTTATAAAATTCCGGCATATGTAGGAAGTGTAAGGGATATCCTTGCATCTGCAGTTACCAGTATTACAGGTGTAAACGGATATACAGATATCCTTCAGCAGTTTATCACAGATAATAAGATGACAAGAGTTCAGCTTATTATGGATGGAAGTAAAGCTACAAGTAATTCAGTCACAGACTTTTTGTATGCATTATCACCTTCTCAGTGGAAAACACTTGCTGAGACAAGCCAGTTTGCAGGATTTACTGATACACTGAACAGCACTGCAAAAGAGATTTCGCATGTGCAGAATTTCTTTGGTCTGAATATCGCTGATCAGCCACTGACTTATATTAAAGCAGCTTTTGTAGGTGGATCTGTTCTTCTTGCTATCGTTGCGATTCTTATCCCGATTCTTGCGTGGGCTACACAGATGATCAACTTAAAACTGATGCCTCAGGCAGCACAGCAGAGCGGCGATTCACAGCAGGATGCAATGATGAACTCCATGAAGACAATGAATATGGTAATGCCGTTGATGTCAGCAGTATTCTGTTTCACATTCCCTGTAGGTCTTGGTATTTACTGGGTAGCAAGTGCTGCAGTAAGAAGTGTGCAGCAGGTTGTTATCAATAAAAAGATGGATAAGATCCAGATTGAAGACCTGATCAGTGAGAATATGAAGAAGATGGAAAAGAAGCGTGAGAAAGCGGGACTTCCACCTCAGAAGATTACAAATCAGGCCCATCAGAGCGCCAAGAATATCAATAAGATTGAAAAAGGCAGCAGCAATACAAATGTTGAGACAAGAGCCAAGAAGGTTGAAGAAGCTTACAAAGACGCTGCGAATGCAAAACCTGGCAGCATTACTGCAAAGGCCAATCTGGTAAAAGCATTTGATGAGCGTAATAAGAAGAAGTAGTCAGGAACGGAGGGGTTGGCATGGAGGATTATATCCAGTTTTCAGCGAAAACAAAGAGTGAAGCAATTACAAAAGCATGTATCGAGCTTGGCGTATCCAGTGACCAGCTTGAGATTCAGGTAATAAGTGAAGGCAGCAACGGATTTTTCGGAATCGGAAGCAAGCCTGCAGTAATTAAGGTTCGTAAGATTGAGCCGGTTTCTGAGGAAGAAGAAATGAAGGAGATCGTAGAGACAGTGAAACTCGATTCCTTCAAAGAGGAAACCCCGGTTCAGGAAGAAAAGAAAACGGAAGCTATAAAACCGGTAAAGAAAGAAATCAAAGAGCCGAAAGCTGTTTCTGAGAAACCAAGACAGCCAAAACCTGTAAAGGAAAGGGCTGCAAAAGAAAAACAGCCGAGAGAATTCAGAGAGCCAAAAGAGAAACAAATCAGAGAAAAGACGGCTAAACCGGTAAAACCGGCAAAGCCTGTTGAGATCCTTACAGATCCGGAAGAGATTAAAGAAGTAGAAAACAGAGCAAAGGTATTCCTTCGTGATGTATTTGCGTCCATGAATCTTGGAGAAGTAGAGATTACATCTGAATATAACACAACGGACGGAAGTCTGGAAGTTGACTTTGAAGGTGAAGATATGGGAATCCTTATCGGCAAGAGAGGCCAGACTCTGGATTCTCTTCAGTATCTGACGAGTCTTGTGGTAAATAAAGGTAAATCAAATTACATTCGTGTAAAACTTGATACAGAAGATTACCGCAAGCGCCGTAAAGAAACTCTTGAGAACCTTGCAAGAGGTATTGCTTATAAAGTAAGAAAAACCCGCAAGCCGGTTATTCTTGAGCCAATGAATCCTTATGAGAGAAGAATTATCCATTCTGCTCTTCAGGGAAATAAATTCGTTGAGACAGTCAGTGAGGGTGAAGAGCCTTACCGTCATGTAGTGGTAAAATTAAAAAGAAATTAATAATATGACTGCTTCATTGCAGATATGAAAAAAGAATGTTATTCTAGGTGAAAGCGTGAATAACACGTAACTTTGCGTGTGTACTTTTGCCTGGAGTAACATTTTTATTTTACGGAAAGTCTTGTATATATACTAGAGAGATTACACACTTGCAGAAAAAAATAACAGTAGTCAGTGTGATTTTCCTGTTATGTATATAAGATGACAGAATTATTGTAACAGTCTACTGTTCCGCAGGGGCGGAACTATTATAGAACAGGCAAGTGAGGAGAAAAAAATGGAAACAACAATCGCAGCAATTTCCACAGCCATGAGTGCGTCCGGAATCGGAATCATCCGTATCAGCGGCGAGAATGCCATGGATGTGATTTCCCGTATCTACAGATCAAAAGGCGGGAAGAAAAAAATAAAAGAAGTTCCGACTCATACCATTCATTATGGATATATTTATGATGGAGAGGAACTGATTGATGAGGTTCTGGTAATGATCATGCATGCACCGAGGACTTTTACAGGAGAAGATACAGTAGAAATAGACTGTCATGGTGGTGTATATGCTATGCAGAGGGTTTTGGATACAGTGCTGAAAAATGGTGCCGAAATTGCAGAACCAGGAGAATTTACCAAACGTGCCTTCCTGAACGGACGGATGGATCTGTCCCAGGCAGAGGCTGTTATGGATGTTATACAGGCGAAAAATGAATATGCGCTTCGCAGTTCCATGGATCAGTTAAGAGGTTCTGTGCAGAAAGCAATCCGAGATATCAGAGAAAAGCTGATTTATCACATTGCATATATAGAATCGGCACTGGATGATCCGGAACATATCAGTCTGGATGGATATCCCCAGGAACTTCTGGAAGTTGTGGATAATGAACAGAAAGAAGTGAAGCGCCTGTTGAAAACTTCTTCTGACGGAAAGATGATCCAGGAGGGAATCCAGACAGTTATCCTCGGAAAACCAAATGCCGGAAAATCCTCACTGTTAAATCTTCTGATCGGAGAAAACAGGGCTATTGTGACAGATATTGCAGGAACGACCAGAGACATTCTGGAGGAATATGTCACACTTCATGGAATATCTCTGAAGATTATTGATACAGCCGGAATCCGGGAAACAAAGGATATTGTGGAAAAAATAGGGGTAGACAGAGCCAGAGAAATGGCACAGAAAGCAGATCTGATTCTTTATGTAGTGGATTCTTCTGTTCCGCTTGACGAAAATGATGAAGAAATCATGGAAATGCTTACTGGAAAAAAGGCGATTATCCTGTATAATAAAACTGATCTTCAGCCGGAAATCCAGCCGGAAATCCTGAAAGAAAAAACAGGACATCCTGTAATTCCGATTTCTGCAAAAGAAGAAAAAGGCATTACAGAACTGGAAGAACAGATTAAAGAAATGTTTTTTGGAGGAGAGATTTCCTTTAATGATGAGGTATATATTACAAATGCCCGTCATAAAGCAGCACTGGAAGAGGCTGACAGAAGCCTTGATCTGGTTAGAAACAGTATCGAAATGGGAATGCCGGAAGATTTCTTTTCTATAGATCTTATGAATGCATATGAAAATCTGGGTAAAATCCTCGGAGAGTCTGTTGGTGAAGATCTGGTAAATGAGATATTCAGCAAGTTTTGCATGGGTAAATAAAAATCAAAAAATCGCCTTCGGCGATTTTTGAAAGAATAGGATGAGCAGTTGTAAAATAAAAGGAGACAAAATGAGAACGTTAGTAGAAGATTATGATATTGTTGTAGTCGGTGCCGGTCATGCCGGATGTGAAGCAGCACTTGCGGGCGCGCGCCTGGGCCTGAATACAGTGATGTTTACTGTAAGTGTAGACAGTATCGCATTAATGCCATGTAACCCGAACGTAGGCGGCAGTTCTAAAGGCCATCTGGTAAGAGAGCTTGATGCCCTGGGCGGTGAAATGGGAAAAAATATTGACAAGACCTTTATCCAGTCCAAAATGCTTAACTGTTCCAAAGGACCTGCAGTGCACTCCTTACGTGCGCAGGCTGACAAACAGGCATACAGCAATGAAATGAGAAAAACGCTTGAAAATACACCTAATCTGACTATTAAACAGGGAGAAGTAACAAAACTTCTGGTCGAGGACGGAAAGATTACAGGGGTAAAAACATATTCCGGTGCAACTTATAACTGTAAAGCAGTGGTCCTCTGTACAGGAACTTATTTAAAAGCAAGATGTATTTACGGTGATGTAAGTAATTATACAGGACCAAACGGACTGCAGGCAGCCAACTACCTGACTGATTCTCTGAAAGAGCTGGGAATTGAAATGTTCCGTTTTAAAACAGGAACACCTGCCCGTATTGCCGGAAATACAATTGACTACAGTAAAATGGAGGAACAGTTTGGAGATGAGAGAGTTGTACCATTTTCATTCTCAACTAATCCGGAAGATGTTCAGATAGAGCAGAAATCCTGCTGGCTGACATATACAAATGAGAAAACTCATGAGATCATTCGTGCAAACCTTGACCGTTCTCCATTGTATTCCGGTATGATCGAAGGAACCGGTCCGCGTTATTGCCCGTCAATTGAAGATAAAGTAGTCCGTTTTGCAGATAAGAATCGTCATCAGGTATTTATTGAGCCGGAAGGTCTCTATACAAATGAGATGTATATTGGTGGAATGTCCAGCTCTCTGCCGGAAGATGTGCAGGAAGAAATGTATCATTCCGTACCGGGACTGGAACATGCAAAAATCGTAAAAAATGCATATGCCATTGAATATGACTGTATTAATCCACGTCAGTTATATCCTACACTGGAATTTAAGAAAATCAAAGGACTGTTCAGCGGTGGTCAGTTTAACGGAAGTTCAGGGTATGAAGAAGCAGCGGCGCAGGGACTGATCGCAGGAATTAATGCTGCTCTGGAAGTTAAAGGTCAGGAACAGCTGATTCTTGACCGTTCTGAGGCTTATATTGGTGTTCTTATTGATGATCTGGTAACAAAAGAAAACCATGAGCCATACAGAATGATGACCAGCAGAGCGGAGTACAGATTACTTCTCCGACAGGACAATGCGGATCTGAGACTTCGTAAAAAGGGATATCAGGCAGGGCTCATCAGTGAAGAGGATTATCAGAAAATCCTTACGAAAGAAGAACAGATAAAAACAGAGATCAGCAGAGTAGAACATACAAATATCGGAGCAAACAAAGAGGTTCAGACCCTTCTGGAAAGCTATAACAGCACACCGCTGAAATCCGGAACTACTCTGGCAGAACTGATCCGCCGTCCGGAACTTTCTTATGAAGCAATCAAACCACTTGATAAAGAACGTCCGGAACTGCCATGGGATGTACAGGAACAGGTTGACATTAACATCAAGTATGATGGATATATCCGCAGACAGTTAAAACAGGTAGAACAGTTTAAGAAACTGGAATCAAAGAAAATCCCGACAGATCTTGATTATGAGAAAGTTGGAAGCCTGAGAATCGAAGCACGTCAGAAACTGGAAGCATACAGACCGATTTCAATCGGACAGGCTTCCCGAATTTCAGGAGTTTCTCCTGCTGATATATCAGTTTTACTGGTGTATCTTTCCAGTACGAAATGATTAATAGAATACGTTTTAATGTACTTATAAAAACGGAAAATTGGAAAAATATTAAAATAGTACAAAAGAACATACGAAAGAACAGAATGACGGACTTTAAATGACGAATAAAAACATAAAAGCACATAAAATAACCCTGTAAGGTGTGCGAAAATAATAAAGATAGAAAAAGGAGAATAATACATGCCGTATAATCTGACGACATTGGAAAATGGATGCAGAGAACTGAGTATAGAGCTGAGCCAGAAGCAGAAAAATCAGTTTATCCAGTTTTATGAATTTCTGGTAGAAAAAAATAAGGTTATGAATCTGACAGGTATTACTGAGTTTGAGGAAGTACTTACAAAGCACTTTCTTGACAGTCTTGCATGTGTAAAAGCCATTGATATGACAAAAGTAAAAACAATTATGGACATCGGTACAGGTGCCGGATTTCCAGGTGTGCCTTTGAAAATTGCTTTTCCACATCTGGAGGCATGTCTGCTGGATTCTCTGAAAAAGAGGGTAAACTTCCTTGAGGAAAGTTTTGAGCTTCTTGGATTAGAAGGGATTAAGGCGATTCATGGAAGAGCAGAAGAGTATGCAAAAAATAAAGAGTATCGTGAGAAATATGATCTCTGTGTATCCAGGGCAGTATCAAACCTTGCAACTCTGTCAGAATATTGTCTTCCTTATGTAAAGACAGGAGGAACTTTCATTTCCTATAAATCAGGAACTGTACAGGAAGAGGCAGAAGAAGCAGAGAAAGCAATCAATATCCTCGGTGGTCAGGTGAAAGACATCACATACTTTAAATTGCCGGACTCTGAGATTGACCGATCCCTTGTCATTATAAATAAGAAAAAATCTACACCTGGAAAGTATCCGCGTAAAGCAGGAACACCATTAAAAGAACCATTGTCATAATAAATCTATGTATAGTTGTCTCATGAAATCTTCTGGCAAAAAATGCCGAGATTTCGGGACAGCTATTTTTTTCAAACAAACATCACAGAATAATCACACTTTTATCCTAATTTCATCACAACTTCATCATAAACTATTTTTATAGAGATGTCCTCGGGTTCCCCCATTCTCTGTTTCACCTGGGGACATTTTCTATATTTTATTTTGGCAAAAATTAAGAGGAGGAGAACACATTGATTGAAGTAAACAATCTGGTTAAACGATATGGTAACCATACGGCAGTTGACCACCTTTCCTTTAAAATAGAGAAAGGCAAAATCTATGGATTTCTGGGACCAAACGGTGCAGGAAAATCCACTACAATGAATATGATAACCGGATACATCGCATCCACCGAAGGAACCGTCAAAATTGACGGACACGATATCCTCGAAGAACCGGAAGCGGCAAAGAAATGTATCGGTTATCTGCCTGAACAGCCGCCGGTCTATTTTGATATGACTGTCCTGGAATACATGAAATTTGTGGCAGATCTCAAGAAAATCCCAAAAGATAAAAAAGCAAACATGATCGAAGAAGTCATGGATATGGTAAAGATTTCAGACATGAGAAACCGTCTGATAAAGAACCTGTCAAAAGGTTACAGACAGAGAGTTGGTCTTGCTGAGGCGATTATGGGGTATCCGGAGGTGATCATCCTGGATGAGCCGACAGTAGGTCTTGACCCTAAACAGATTATTGAAATCCGAACCTTAATTAAAGAATTAAAAAAGAAACATACCGTTATTCTCAGCTCGCATATACTTTCTGAAGTAAGTGCGGTATGCGATTACGTGCTGATCATTTCTCATGGAAAACTGGTAGCAAGCGATACTCCTGAGAATCTTGGAAAACTTGCAGAGGGATCTAATACTCTGGAGATGCTTATTAAAGGTGAAAAAATACAGATCAGGCAGGCTCTCGAGGGAATCGAGGGAGTCAACAGCGTAACAATGGAAAAAGATGAGAAACAGAATCTCTGGAGTGTGAAAGTTTCAACAGAGGAGCAGAATGACATTCGGGAAAAAGTATTCTACAAAATGTCGGAGATTAACAGCCCAATCTATGAGATGAAGTCCAGGAAAGTATCACTGGAGGAAATCTTCCTTGAACTTACTGCATCCGATAAACCAATATCTGCAGACGAAGTCCCAAATACACCTGAAGATAAAGATACTGATGCCGGTAAATCAAACGAGACAAACGTAAAACAGACATCAGCAGAAATACCGGAAGAACAGAATAATGATAAAGGGGGAGAGAAATAACCATGACAGCTATATATAAAAGAGAGCTGAAAAGTTACCTGACATCCATGGTAGGATATTTATTTATCTTTTTCATTCTTGTACTGACAGGTATTTATTTTTCAGCATATCAGCTTTCAGCAGCATATCCGAAATTTGAATACACCTTAAGTGCAATTACCTTTGCATTCCTGATCGGAGTACCGATTTTGACTATGCGTGTACTTGCAGAGGAAAGAAAACAGAAAACAGATCAGCTGCTTCTGACAGCACCGGTTTCTGTGAGCGGTATTGTAATAGGTAAATATCTTGCACTGGTAACTGTATTTGCTGTTCCGATGGCAGTTATGTGTACTTATCCGCTGATTATGTCCAGGTTTGGCACAGTAGAGTTTGCATCTGCATATACAGCAGTCCTGGGATTCTTTCTCCTGGGATGTGCAAATATTGCAATCGGTGTATTTATGTCAGCATTAACTGAGAGCCAGGTAATTGCAGCGGTACTCACATTTGTTTTCTTATTTGCATTTTACATGATGAATGGTATTTCTTCATTCTTCTCTCAGACATCTATGTCGACATGCGTGACATTTGGGTTATTGATCCTGGCAGCAGCCATCATTATCTATACCATGATCAAGAATATTCTGATCTCAGCAGTGATCGGTGTGATCGGAGAAGTGGCACTGATTATTATTTATGTAGTAAAATCCAGTATTTTTGAGGGCGGTATTCAGAAAGTCCTGGATGTGTTTAATCTGAGCGGACACTTTGATAATTTTACAAGTAACATCTTTGATATAAAAGGAATTGTATATTTTCTTTCTGTGATCGCAGTATGCCTGTTCCTTACAACACAGTCTATTTTGAAGAGACGCTGGAATTAGTGGGGAGGTGAAAGAAAATGAAACTGAAAGAAAAGATGAAAAATAATAAGCATAAAAAATTTGACAAAAAGAAACTGATTGGCACCATCAGTAAGAAGCATATCAAAAACGGCTCTTACACAATGGTTATGTCAGTGATATTTATTGCAGTAGTTGTAGTGCTCAACATGATCGTAAATGCGATTCCGTCCAAATATTCAGAAATTGATATCAGCAGCCAGAAACTCTACAGTATTGGTGATGATACAAAAGCAATGCTGAAAGATCTGGACAAGGACGTAACAATTTATCAGATTGCACAGAGCGGTTCTGAAGATGAGAATATTACCAATCTGCTTAAGAAATATGAAGATGAATCCAAGCATATTAAAGTAGAGCAGAAGGATCCTGTAGTAAATCCTAAATTTGTAACAGAATATACAAGTGATGATCTTTCTGCAAACAGTCTGATCGTTGTATGCGGTGACAGAAACAAAGTCATTGATTACAACAATATTTATGAGAGTACAATGGACTATCAGACCTACAGCTCTCAGACCACTGGTTTCGACGGTGAAGGTCAGATCACAAGTGCGATTGGATATGTAACATCCGAAGATCTCCCGATTCTTTATACACTCGAGGGACATGGTGAGAAGGAGATGGATTCTACTATCAAAGAAGACATCGAGAAGGCAAACATGGATATTCAGTCTCTGAATCTTCTTACAGAGGGAAGTGTTCCGGATGATGCAGACTGCCTGTTCATTGATTCCCCGTCCACAGATATTTCAGAAGATGAAAAGACTGCTATTATTGATTATCTTGAAAATGGCGGAAAGGCGATGATTTTCTCTGATTATACAACAGAAGACCTGCCAAACTTTGATGCAGTTCTGGAAAACTATGGTGTTCAGAGAGAAGCTGGAATCGTATTTGAAGGTGATAATCAGCATTATGCAATGCAGATGCCATATTATCTGGTTCCGACTATAAACAGCACAGATGCAAGCTCTGAGACTGTTTCCGGAGGATATTATGTACTTGTACCATATGCACAGGGAATCAAAAAAATGGATGATGTAAGAGATACCGTAACGATCAACAGTATCCTCACCACATCAGACCAGGCATATTCCAAGACAGATCTGAACAGTGATACTCTGGAGAAAGAAGACGGAGACGAAGCTGGCCCATTTGATCTGGGAGTAAGCATCACAGAGACTCTGGATGATGACAAAGAAACGCAGATCGTATACTATTCAACATCCAATCTGATGGAATCACAGGTAAACCAGATGGTATCCGGCGGAAATGAGAAGCTGATCATCGAATCCCTGAAGTGGATGACAGACACAGAAGACAGTGCAACCGTATCTATCCCATCCAAGAGCCTGTCTGTATCTTATCTGACACTTACAGACTATGATGCTGCATTCTGGAAGATCTGCACCATCGGTCTGATTCCTGGATTCTTCCTTGTTGTAGGGTTTGCAGTCTGGATGAAGAGGAGAAAAGCTTAAATGAAGAATAAAACTGTAAAAATGGTTCTTGCAGTTGTAGTTCTTGGTGTCTGCTGCGGGGCTTACGCAGGTGTAAAAACCTACGTAGCCCATCAGGAGCAGAAAGAATCCGAAGAAGATTCTGAAGAAAGCACAACTGTATTTACTGCATCAACAGATAACATTAAATCTCTGGATTTTATGGTTGATGATACAGAGACAACATTTGAAAAAGATGATGACAGCTGGGTAAAGAAAGACGAAACAGATTTTCCGGTAAATCAGACTACTCTGGACAGTGCAGCATCTGCTATTGCATCTGTCGATTCAGACAGAGTTCTGGAGGACGTAGATGATCTTTCAGAATATGGTCTGGACTCTCCGTCAAACACGATTAAGATTGTAACAAAATCTGATGAGGAAGATGGCGATGACATAACAACTACACTGTATGTGGGAGATGAAAATTCCTCCACCAGTCAGTATTATGTAAGAAAAGATGATGATGAGAAGACAGTATACCTGATAGATTCTTCCTGCGTAGAGCCGTTTACCAAATCATTGAATGATTATGCGCAGATGGAAGATTTCCCTGCAATTTCCAATACAGATACCATTACAAAAATTTCTGTAGACGGCGATAATTCCTATGAATTATCAAAAGACGAAGATACAAGTACCTGGTCAGTAAAAGGCAGCGAGGATGAAGAAAAAGCAGACTCAGCTACCGTAAGTTCTCTGGTATCCTCATTCGGAAGCATGGCATATAGTTCACTTGCAGATTATAAATGCGACGACAAGAGCAAATATGGTCTGGATAAACCATATGCAACAATCACAGTAGATTATCAGGAAGAAGTTGCTGATGATGACACTGATGGAGACACACAAGATGATACGACAGCTTCCGGTGAGGCGGCAGATGAAGATGCTTCATCTGTGGAAGAAAACAGTGACGATGCTGAACAGGATACAGAATCAGACGAAAGTGTAAGTGAAACTACGGATGAAACATCTGAGGCTGAAGATACTGACGGTGAAGAAGCAGAAGATGAAACATCAGAAAACTCAGACAGTGCATCAGACAATGAGGATTCTTCGGAAGAAGAAACTAAGATGGCAGATAAGCAGCTTACAATTCTTGTTGGAAATGAAACAGATGACAGCAGCAGATATGTCATGGTAAATGACAGCAATGAAGTCTATACGATGTCAACGGATACTCTGTCCGCGCTCACTGATAAATCAGAAGAAGACTTCTGGGATATGACAGTAAGTTATGTATCTTTAAACAGCCTCGGAAGCCTCAAAGTAAATTATCAGGGCAGTGATTATAAAGTAAATGTTTCACGTGAAACATCCACAGATGATGATGGAAACGATACAGAAACAGTTACCTATAAACTGAATGGTTCTGATCTGGATGAAACAACATTTACAACATTCTACAATAAACTGATCAACATGACGGCTCAGAAACGTCTGACAGATAAATATGAACCTGACGGTGATGCAGAACTGACAGCTACATTTACAGAAGAAGACGGTGATATACAGGAAGTTGCATACTATAGCTACGATACAAACTATTATGCAGCAGTGGTGGATAATAAAGTATATCTCGTAAATAAGATGAATGTAAAAGAACTGTTCACAGCATTTGAATCAGTTGTTGGAACAGAAGAAGATAGTTCAGATAAGACAGATTCAGACGAAGCAACAACAGATGATACTAAATCAGATTCAACAGATATGCCAGGTGAGAGCATAGAAGAGTCCGATGACAGTACATCTGAAACAGCCGGCATAACAAACGATTCTGATACATCCGAAGAGGAGAATACAGATTCTCAGGAAACGGACAGTACAGAAGAGTAAAAGAATAAACGAATCTATAAAAAAGTGAGGCAGGCATATAGAATTTCTTCCATATGCCTGCCTCACTTTTTGTTGTTAGGGCAAAGCCCTGTTTGCCATTGTGGAGTTTTTCGCTGATCCGAAAAACGGAGCTTTGGAAAACAAATAAA
>NZ_JADPGO010000034.1:0-44162 GCF_015668165.1 Blautia sp. 1001283B150304_161114_C9
TTTCTCCCCTACCCAGTTACATATATCAGTTCATTATAAAAAGCTTAGATTTTTGTCTTGACAACTGAACCACTATAGAGGGAACGATTTTTCAAAATAGAATTCAATGATTCTAAACTGCAATAGTGATATACGATCATATTTTTTTCTTCTCCTGTAAATAATTGTTCTTTTGTAACCATTCAACATTCTGCCATCCCCAAAAAAATTCTATAGCAAAGTTCATCAGCAAAAGAACTTACGGAAAGTTTATATCAGTAAGTAACAGAATTATTATATCAGATACATCTTATGAATCTGTAAACTTATAGCAACCCTCGTAAATAATGCATATTGATTAAGAGGCTTGCTATAGAAAAACATTGCTTATACTTATAATATAATAACTGTTTTTTATAAAGAAATCCCCATCCACTGTTTATTATTTTGCAGCAGATAGGGATATGTTGAGGTTAATAGTTATATGCCCCCTCGTAAGCATTGCACCTGTCTAATTTCCGTGACTGATTCTGACAGGAACTGCATCTGTCGCAGAACTCCTGCTCATAACAGGTGGAACAGGCGCATGTCCTGCAGGCTTTGCGGTCATAGCCTGAGGTATTGCCGTGAGGAAGTGTGCTTTCTGTTGCATTACCCATATATATCACCCTCCTTTTGTGCCGGTTACTGTTCATCCAATTTTAAGCACAAACTCCATGAACGAACAGATTCCTTATATCCTGTATTATACGCTCACAGAAAGGGAATACAAGTAATTAATAATCTGTTTTCTGGTAAAATCTTCCGTTTATGTAATCGGTTTTGATAATATTTACAAAAGCCTTCGGATCGATCTCATGTACCTTCTTTACCAGATATTTCGCTTCTTCTGTAGAGACTACAGAATAGATCATACTGGTCTTCTCGTCTGTGTAACATCCAGTACCTTCAAAACGTGTCGCCGTATGATTGGTAAGTTTGAAAATCTCCTCATAAATCTGATACGGCTCCTTCGTGATAATAAACAGCGTATGCTTCTTATATCTCTGATGCAGCATCTGAATCACCTGAGTAGAGGTAAACTGAAAGATAATAGAGTAAAGTGCCCTGTCCCATCCAAAAAGTAAACCTGCCACAGTCAGGATCACTGCATTTCCACACAGGATATAATTCCAGATATCCCTGCCATTTTTCTCGGAAAAATAAATCGCAATAAAGTCCGTTCCACCTGTACTGGTATTACCGATCAGACATAGACTGATGCAGAAGCCATTGATCAGACCACCAAAGATACTGATCAACAACGTGTCATAAGTAATCGGCTGACTGGGAATTATATCCGTAAGCAGACCGGAAAGCACGATCACACAGACAGAACTTATGGTAAATTTCTTTCCAATAAACTTCAGACCAATAAATACAGGAATAGAGTTCAGTAGTACATTGATCAGCGTATACGGAACTGCAATCCCCATAAATGTCTGAAAAATATTCTGGAGCAGCAGAGTAAGTCCTGTAAATCCTCCCGGAAAAAGACCACCTGCACGAACAAATGTTTTAATATTCAACGCCATGATCGTTGCAGCCAGAACCGCACAGCCGTAACGCTTGGCTTCATGTTTTAAATTAAGTTCCTTCATAATCACGTTTCCTCCCATCTCGCCAAACAGTTCAAATTGAACTCATGTGAAATTACTTTTCACAATCTCTGCAGGAGACTTAACTGATTCGGCTAAAAAGCAGTTTTCCGTCAATGACAAACAAAAGGAAACTTTTCTACGCCTCCCATCTTCCAGAAGCACCACATGGAAGAACCAGTCCGTTAGAGCTTACCGGAAGCCCGATCTCCTGAGAGTCCACATGCCCGCCGAACTTTTTCAATTCAGTAGACAACATATAAGTAAGAACTGCCGGTGCCAGACCTGTTGTATAAGAATTTATCAGGAAAAACAAAGGCTCATCGCTGAGAATCTTTGTACACAGCTTAATCAGGTCATGGATACAATCCTCAATCTTCCAGATCTCCCCCTTCGGTCCACGTCCATAAGAAGGCGGATCCATAATGATCGCATCATAATGATTCCCTCTGCGAATCTCACGCTCAACAAACTTCACACAGTCATCCACCAGCCAGCGGATCGGAGCATCTCCCAGACCGGAAGCAACCGCATTCTCCTTTGCCCAGGTAACCATACCCTTAGAAGCATCCACATGAGTAACAGAAGCTCCCGCAGCCGCTGCCGCCAGAGTCGCACCACCTGTATATGCAAAAAGATTCAACACCTTCACCGGACGTCCCGCATTGCGGATCTTATTGCCAAACCAGTCCCAATTCACAGCCTGCTCCGGAAAAAGCCCGGTATGCTTAAAACTAAATGGTTTCAAATTAAAGGTAAGTCCCTTATAATGAATATCCCACTGCTCCGGCAGATCAAAAAACTCCCATTCACCGCCGCCCTTCTTACTTCTGTGATAATGCCCGTTCATATGCTTCCAGCCCTTATTCACCTTCGGCGTATCCCATATAACCTGCGGATCCGGCCTCACCAGAAGATAATCCCCCCAACGCTCCAGCTTCTCCCCACAGGAAGTATCAATAACCTCATAATCTTTCCATCCATCTGCAATCCACATTGTATAATACTCCTCCTAAAATAAACGCATAATAAGTTACGATTGTACTATATAATCAGCAATTAGTAAAGCAATAAAACCACTCCTAACATTGCCAGTCATATATTCCGCAACATTTTTCTATCCATATATTTCTACTGCCTAAAGTATAGAGTAAAATCCCCTCAATATCAAGCAAACCATCATAATTCGCAGTTATAAACAGCTAAAGCACTACCATTAACAAAAACGTATTTAGGAATATTTAATGTTTTGGAAGTGTGAATGTTATAGTTAAATGGGACGCGCAGAAAATATTATAGTTCAGGTGCGGTTTCGGGGTCTAAGATCTTCTAAGTCTGAAAAAATCTGCTAAAAGCATGAGCCGGCTTGTCAAACTCGCTCCGTTGCAAACTTCGCTCAGACACGTGATGCAGCCGGCTCATAACGCAGATTTTTTCAGACTAAGAATATCTAAGACCCCTGCAAATGCACCTGAACTATAATATTTTCTGCGCTGGTAATTCATAGTGAAACTTTTATAAAAACGCAATACGCTTCGCTATTGCTTATTTTAATCGCATAGATAAAACAGTCACTATTTAAATTATGTATAAAATACAATTCTCACTTTCCACAGCCAATTCCCAGCGCGAAGCAGCATCTCTCTGTGGGTGAATCTGGAGGGGGCTTAGTAACTCTTAGGCGGAGAAAATCCGCGTTATGAAGAAAAACAGCAACCTGTCTGAGCGAAGTCGGAGACGGAGCGAGTTTTGCGTTTTTCTTCATGCTTTTAGCGAATTTTCTCCACCTTAGAGTTACTTAGACCCCGGAACTGGACCCACAGAGAGATGCTGTTTCGCGCGTTCCTCTGCAAAAAGCAAAAAACAAGCCAAAGCCCTCCCGAGCCTCAGCTTGTTTTAATAATCACTTATTTCGCTTTCTTCTTCATAGAAGCCACAACAGACTGAATAACAATAAAGAAACAAAGCAACGCAGAAAGAATAATTCTTGTCCACCAGCTTGACAAAGTACCCTGAGTAGTAATCAAACTGGAAATCGTACCCTTAATCAACACACCAAACAAAGTACCAATCGGAGTACCAACACCACCTGAAAGAAGCGTACCACCAATAACCGCTGATGAAATTGCATCCATCTCAAGACCCTTTGCCTGCTCAACGAAACCTGCACAACTGTTCAAACAGAACAGGAAGCCACCAAGGCCTGCAAGAAAACCATCCAGAACATAAGCATTAAAAATAGTTTTCTTAACATTCAGACCCATCATTAATGCACTCTGACGGCTACCGCCGATCGCATAAAGCTTACGTCCAAACTTACGATATTTCAGAAGAACCGCGATCAGAATTACAACAATCAGAGCAATCAAAACTGTCGGCGGAATATAAGCCGGAATAAATTTACCCTTCTTACTGGTTGAACCAAAAGGCATATAGAAACGATAATTTGCCCATTTCAGGAATAACTCATTCTTGATAGAAATCATATCAGTACTGATGATAGCTGTCAGACCACGTCCGAAGAACATACCTGCCAGAGTAACGATGAATGGCTGGATATCCAGATAAGCTACCAGGAATCCCTGAACAACACCAAAAGCAACACCAATAAGCAGTGCAACTAAAACTGCTGCATATGCGTTCACACCTTTGTTCTCCATAAGGTCTGCAAGAACCATACATACAAGTGCAGTAACAGAACCTACGGAAATATCAATACCACCGGTGATCATAACGATTGTAAGACCACACGCAATAACCAGAAGACCCGCATTAGATACAAACAGATTCAGAAACATCTGAGGTTTTGCAAAACCTTTATCAGCAAAAACAATCATACCTGCAACATACATTACTACAAATAATGCGATTGTGATCAGAAGCAGGAAGCCATTTCCCGTTATTTTCTTTTTCTGTACATTTGCTTTCATTACTTCTGACCTCCTTCTGCTGCCACACTTCTTTTAGCCTTTAAGTTGGCAATATATTTCTTAAATACATCACTCTGCAGTGTAACGATGATAACAACTACGATTGCCTTATAAACAGGAAGCTGGTCTGCTTTTACGTTCATCGCATAGAGTGTTGTGGTCAGAGCCTGAATAGTGTAGGCACCGATTACGGAACCGATCAGGCTGAATTTACCACCACCAAGGAAGTTTCCGCCAAGCGCAACTGCAAGGATGGCATCCATTTCCAGGTTAAGACCAATGTTGTTTGCATCTGCAGAGTAGATACGGCTGGATGCCACAATACCGGCAATACCAGCCAGTACACCACAGATAACATAGGTAAGGAATTTAATCATCGTAGAATTTAATCCCACAAGACGAGCTGCCTTTCCATTGATACCAACACTTTCAATGTAAAGCCCAAGAGCAGTCTTCTTCAAAATCAGGTACACAATAACAACTGTAATGATCGCAAAGAAAATAGGTGTAGGAATCGGGCATTTTCCAATATATCCACCAGCCATCTTAAAGGAATCCACACGAATATAAGTAATCTGTCCGTTTGTGATCAGCTGAGCAATACCACGACCGGCTGTGTAAAGGATCAGAGTTGCAACCATTGGCTGAATATTCAGCTTGGAAACCAGAAATCCATTAAATGCACCACATAATGCAGATGCAAGAAGTGCTGCGATAACAGCCAGGATCACAGGATTCTGGTAATCATTTACAGAAACCTGTCCGCCGGAAAGAATCTGACAGCAGACAGCCGCTGCAACTGCCATGATCGCACCAACACTGATATCCTGTCCACCGGAAGCTGCTGTTACCAGTGTCATACCGATTGCAAGGATAACCAACTCTGAAGCACGGTTAATAACATCAACAATGTAACCATAGAGTACACCGTTTCGGATTGATACATTAAAGAAATCCGGTGTTCTGATCACATTCAGCAAAAGTACTGCGATCAGACACACAATAGGAAGAAACAGACGTGCACTTGTTATTTTCTTTAATTTACTCTTATTCATTATTTATCGTCACCTCCGGCAATAGCTTTCATAACTCCGCTCTGGGAAAGTTCATCCTCTTCCAGCTCCCCTACCTTCTGGCCATCACGAAGAACTGCCATACGGGAGCAGGTGCGGAGCATTTCCTCAACCTCTGAGGAGATAAATGTAACTGCCATTCCCTGATCCGCAAGATCAAGAACCAGTTTCTGAATCTCTGTCTTAGTACCGATATCAATACCTCTGGTCGGCTCATCCAGAATCAGATAATCCGGATTAGTCAGAAGCCATCTTCCAAGGATAACCTTCTGCTGGTTACCACCGGACAGACTCTTAATCGGGGTTTCACGACTTGCTGTCTTAATCTGCAGTAATTTAATATACTTATCAGCAGCATCCTCCATTTCTTTCTTGCTTAATGGATGGAACATACCGCGTTTAGCCTGGAGCGCTATAATAATATTTTCTCTTACAGAAAGATCTGCAATAATACCTTCTGCCTTTCTGTCTTCCGGAAGATATGCCATACCAAGTTTCATGGCATCCAGCGGAGTATTGATCTTTACTTCTTTTCCCTTTACTTTTAAAGTTCCTGTATCAGCTTTATCCGCCCCATAAATTGCACGAACCAATTCAGAACGTCCGGAACCCAGAAGTCCGGTAAGACCAATAACCTCACCTTTATTGATGGTAATATCAAACGGTTTGATCGTTCCCTTATGAGATAACCCTTTTGCTTCGATTACAGGTTCTGCATCTGTGCTTCTCTTGTCTTTATGATCGCCTTTAATATCTGCAAGATCATCAAAATCCTTACCCATCATCTTGGCAACCAACATTACTCTCGGAAGATCTTTCGTCTCATATTCCCCAACAAGTTCACCATTACGAAGAACTGTAATCCTGTCGCAGACTGCATATACCTGCTCAAGGAAATGCGTAACAAAGATAATACCTACACCTTCGTCACGAAGTCTTCTCATAAGTACAAACAGCTTTTCAACTTCATCATCATCCAGTGAAGATGTCGGTTCATCGAGAATCAGTACCTGGCACTTCATGTCCACTGCACGGGCAATTGCGATCATCTGCTGAATCGCAATAGAACATTCATCCAGCATCTGTGTTGGCGGCACATGAATGTCCAGGCTCTCAAGAAGTTTTCCTGAGCGCTCATTCATCTGCTTCCAATCAATCATTCCCATCTTTCTCGGTTCTCTGCCAATAAAAAGGTTCTCAGCTACAGTCAGGTTGGGACAAAGGTTTACCTCCTGATATACTGTACTGATACCATTTGCCTGCGCTTCCTGAGGCGAGTGGTTAATAATGGCATTACTGTTTCCAGCCATATGAATTGTTCCACTTTCAAATTCATGTACACCGGTCAGCACCTTAATCAGTGTTGATTTACCTGCACCATTCTCCCCCATCAGTGCGTGGATTTCGCCCTTTCGAAGGGTAAAGTCCACATGGGAAAGGGCACGGACTCCTGTAAAGTTTTTGCTGATATCACGCATTTCCAATACTACATTTTGTTCCATATTCTTTCCACCTGCTTTCTAAACTGGTTTACCCCTCATTTACTGAAAAGCTTCAGTAAAGCGGGTATCTGTAAATCATTTCGGCATAAAGAGAGCGTGATTCATAAATCCGGGTTTCTCCGAATTATGAACCACGCTCCGGATTGTTTATATTTCTTCTATTACACGTCTATTATATGTTGTCAAAAATTAGTATGCACGTCCGTCAATAATTTCCTGTGTGATAGGTGTTACGTCATATTCGCCCTCTTCATCAAGACTGTTTACAGCTTTAACTTTATCAACTGTATCATCTGTAGCAAAGATTTCTTCATCTACATAGTTCAGTTTTTCAACTTCTTCACCAGCTTCAAGAGCTTTGATCAGTTCTTCTGCACGTGGTCCGTGTAATGGGTTACACTCAACATCGCATGCGATCTTGCCGGCTAATGTATCTGTTAAACCAGCATTTGTTGTATCAAAAGACATAACCATGATTTCACCGTTTGCGATATCAGATCCTACTGTTTTACCAGCTGCTTCGATAGCATCGATAGCACCGAATGCTTCGTTATCGTTCTCGCAGTATACAACATTAATATTGTCATACTGTTTCAGCATGGACTCCATAACTTCCTGTCCTTTAGCCTGTGTGAATTCACCGGACTGCTGAGCAAGTAAGTTCCATCCATAGTTGTCAACACCTTCTTCAAGGCCTTTAGAACGTCCAATCTGAGCTGTAGATCCGATTGTACCCTGGATATCAACGATGTTAACATCTTTTGCATCGATTCCCTTAGCTGTTGTGTATGCATTCAGCCATTCAGCTGCTTTTCTTCCTTCGAGTAAGGAGTCAGTTCCGATCCATGTTGTATATAAGCTGTCATCAGATACATCAACCATACGGTCTACGATGATTACAGGAATATCAGCATCTTTAGCTTCCTGAAGAACTGTATCCCAACCTGTCTCTGTTACAGGAGCTAAAAGAATGTAATCAACTTCCTGCTGGATGAAGTTACGGATTGCTGTTAACTGGTTTTCCTGTTTCTGCTGTGCATCGTCGAAGATTAATTCATATCCGTTCTCTTCGCTGAATGTGGATTTCATGGATTCTGTATTAGCTGTACGCCAGTCAGATTCAGCACCTACCTGTGAGAAACCAACTGTGATTGTGTCGTCCGCTGCTGCTACACCCACTGCCGGAACAACGCTCATACCGCATACCATTGTTGCTGTTAATAAAGCTGACACGATTTTTTTCTTCATTTTGTAAATCCTCCCGATTCATTTAAGATGTCTTTATTATAGTAAAAATCCAGGAAAATTCCATAGAATATTTTCCGCAAAAAGTTTATTCTTCTATCATATTTTGTTCATAATTTATACAAAGTTTATTTTTTTATTGCGGAAGTTGGATTTTTTATTGTGCATTATAAATACAGAAATAAATTATCAACTTTCTTTTATATTCACTTTGCACAATTCAGCATTAGTCGACATAATTCATACATTCCATTATTTGGCAGACCTTCGTAAGTCTCTATCAGCAGGCCATAAAACTGTTCTTGAATTGTTATCCAGGTTAATTTTTTTCGCCATATACACTTCCATAACCGTACCTTCTCCCTCTGTAGAAGAAATCTTCAGTCCATAACCCGGACCATAATAAAGTACAATTCTCTCTGACACCGCAGCAAGTCCGAACCCGGCACGTTCACCGGTGCGGATGGCTTCCTGTACTTCATAAAGACGTTCCGGTGTCATTCCCTGACCATTGTCAGTCACTCTCAGCATCATATCATCTCCCAGATTGAATCCTTCAATAAGAATCTTACCTTTTCCACGCTTATTCTTAATTCCATGATAAAGAGCATTCTCCGCTAACGGCTGCAGAGTAAGCTTCGGCACCATCACTTCATCCAGTTCCGGCGGAATATTAATCTCAAATTCCATAATATCCCTGTATCTTGACTGCTGAATCTCCAGATAACTCAATGTGTGGCGTTTCTCTTCCGACAGCGGAATGATATCCTTCCCCTTCGAAAGCGAAGTGCGGAAAAAAACAGACAGACTTGTGATCATATCCACTGCATCCTGCTGCATACCACCCTCCACCAGCCACACAATAGTGTCCAGTGTATTATACAGAAAATGCGGATTTACCTGTGCCTGGATCAGCTGCAGCTCCGTCATATGCTGTACCTCCTGCTCCTTACGCACATTCTCAAGAAGCCCTTCAATCCTTCCTGCCATCTTTCTGGTACCGGCATCAAGCTCCTGGATTTCAACACTGTCGGCAGATACTGCATTAATAGTTTTGTACTCTCCTTTTCCAACCTTCTTAATATTATGGAGAATTTCAGAAATCGGTTTGGTAATACTGTATGTCAGACGGAAAGAACGCCGCAACAGAATAGCCGTAGCAACCAAAATCGCCGCACACATAGTGATGATCGTCAGACGTACATTTCCAGCCAGTTGAGACTCTATCTGCACCAGTTCCGTCGCCTCCTGATAAATATAATTCTGCATTTCTTTCTCAAAGAGCGTGGTCAGGATTTCTGTATTATTTGCCACAAATTCCTGTCGTTCCTGATAATTCTTTATCTCAAGAAGCTGATTCATCCGTTTTTTAAGATTCTCCAGATAGTTAGTCAGATATTTCAGAGAACGCAGGCTTTCCTTCTTTGATGTGGTTTTCTTCAGACTCTCCACAGTACTGATTGCCTTGTCTACCTGCTCTGTCGGCAGCCCGTCCTTACCTTTTCGCCCGATAGTCACATAATAGATATCCATATCCACTTCATCTTTAAAGCTCATATCATTATTGGAATTTCTATAGTTTGCATTATATTCCGAACTCACCGCCAGATTATTAGACAACTGATTATATTCATTTGTATAATGCCAGAAAAAAACAAGAAGCACTATGATCAGAATTGTCATAGGGATCATAGTGCTCAGAAGCATCCACTTCATCTTTGTTTCCAGCTTCTCCTGTTTCTGCTTCATGAATCAGACTTCTCCTCTCGTCTTACGATACTCACTCGGAGTCATTCCCTGAGTTTTCTTAAAAAGATAGCTGAAGTAATGCGCATCCTTATATCCCACTTCCCCTGCAATCTCACTGGAACGTTTGGAAGTACAGCGAAGCAGCTCCTTTGCCTTGTCCATGCGAAGCGAAGTCAGATACTCAATAAATGTCTGTCCCATATTCTGACTGAAAAGCGCACTGAAATGATTGGCACTCACATTCGCCGCATGCGCCACTCTATTCAGAGAAATCTCTTCATCCATATAATGTCCATCTATAAAATCTATTGCCTGCTTCAACACACTTCTGTTCTGACTGCCTGCATTTTCATCACGGATTGCAATGGCCCGTTTCAAGACTTCCTCTGCATATGCAACAGAAGCTTCTGTAGACTGGCTTGTCTTCTTCACAACATCATCTGTCTCTTCTCTGGACAATTCCGTATCATCATATCCAATTTTCTTAAGAAATGACAGTACAGAAAAACGCACATTCAAAACCACATAATTACGGAACACCAGTGATTTCATCGGTTCCCTGCCAATAGCATGGAAATAATCATGGACAAAACTGTCTACTTCATCTTCCAGACCACTGCTTAAAAATTTCTGAAGGATTTCCGGATTCAGGGCATTGATATTCACATTCTTAAGCTGAACAGCTTCTGTTTTTGAAGTGTCTGCTGAATTCTCCTTTACCTGCTCAAGCATATTGTAATAAAGAATATGCCCGTCATACAGATAACGGAATGCATAAGTTCTTGCAGCCGTGTGATAACTCTGCTTAATTCTGCTCAGACGGTCTGCCTCCTCGCCGACTGCCACAAACCAGTCCACATTTGCTCTGGTTTCTTCCATGATCTTCTGAATTGTTTCCACACATTCGCATGTGTTCTTCTTTATCGTGTCTCGCTGCCCCTTGACCAGAATCGCATAACTGAACACCTGATGTCTGAAAAGCATCGCAACCGGATGACTGAGGAAATAATTCTCAATCTTCTTATGTACTTCTGCCTCCCAGTCTGAATATCCTTCCGACGAATTATAACTGCTGTCTGAAGCATCCGGTGTAAAAATCAGAATATTATAAGCCTCTGCCACAATATCCAGATTCAAACGATCTGCTCTCCGATAAATCTCTTCCAGATCAAAGTCCGCTCTCACCAGAGATTCAAAGAAATCACGGCTCGCATTCCTCTCATACTCCTGCATCTCCAGTTTGAATTTCTCATAATATTCCTTCTGCGTCTTCTCATGTTCATAACGATTATGAATCTCCTCCAAACGCTCAATAAATGCATTCTTAGTAATTGGTTTCAGCAGATAATCCTCCACACCAATATTGATCGCCTGCTTCGCATAGTTAAAGTCATCATAGCCACTAAGAATCACAATCTTAATGTCCGGCAACTCCTTCTTCACCAATTTACATAATGTCAGACCATCCATAAACGGCATCTTAATATCAGTGATCAGAAGATCCGGTTTGCTCTTTAATATCAACGGCAGTGCCATCTCCCCATCAGATGCTTCTCCTGCCAGTTCAAATCCATACTGCTCCCAGGGAATCATCTTCTTAATCATCTCCCTGATCACAACTTCATCCTCTACTAAAAAAGTTTTTAACATCCCTACCACTCTCTCATACTAAAAAATCTACAGCCATCCTCTTAAATACATTATTTACGAGAACTTCTACATATCCATCATACAGGTTAACACCATAACTTTAATACATGTCGCACACTCAGGCAAGTTATTTTTTAAATGCTTCATGCCCTTAGCAGATTTTCCCAGCCTTAGAGTTACTTATCCCCCGGAACTGAACCCGAAGAGAGATGCGGCTTCGCGCGTCCCCTTTCAAAGACGAGAAAGTTCCCCATCCGGACAGGGGATGACCGGACAGGGAACTTTCTCTGATAACTTTGGCTAAATTTTGAGTTAATATTTTTTCTTATTATTAAGTTACTTATTTTTTACAGGAAATAATTCCTCTGCTTTCGGTGCCCAATGTTCTGCATAAGCATCACATTTCGCACAAAGATGCTCCACAGACTCCGGAGACTGCAAATCTGTAGACTTCGCACCGGATTCTTCAACCATCTTACGAAGCTTCTGCGGATTCTCAAGCATCGGGCATGGACGAAGCATATTTTCATTAAACGGCTGACCGTCATGATATGCCATGAAGATCGGACTCTTCAATGCTTCCAGCAGAGTATTTTCATAAATATTTGCATTGGAATAATGGATAAATACACATGGGTCTACATCACCATTCGCATTGATATGAAGGTAACGTCTTCCTCCTGCAATACATCCTCCTACATACTGCGCATCATTCTGGAAATCCATTCCAAAAATAGCTTTTGTAGAACGGTACTCTCTGATCTTGTGATACATCTTCTCACGCTGCTGTGGATTCGGCATTAATTCTACTACAGCGTCATTACCTGTCGGCATATAATGGAAAAACCATACAAATAATGCACCACAGTCAATAATGTGATCGAAAAATTCCTCGCTGCTTACACTGTCCACATTTGCAGAAGTATAACAGGTAGATACACCAAACGGAAGTTTATGAGCTTTCAGAAGTTCCATTGCATGCATAACTTTCTGATATACACCTTCTCCACGGCGTCCGTCGTTTGCTTCCTCAGAACCTTCCAGGCTGATCGCCGGAACAAAGTTCTTAACACGAAGCATTTCCTGGCAGAACTCTTCGTCGATCAGTGTACCATTTGTAAAAGAAAGGAACTCGCAGTCCGGATATTTCTCGCAGATACGCATCAGGTCTTTCTTACGTACCAGCGGTTCACCACCTGTATATATGTACATATAAGTTCCCATTTTTCTGCCCTGCTCTACAATAGAACAGATGGTGTCAAAATCAAGATTCAGTTTGTGACCATACTCTGCTGCCCAGCATCCTGTGCAGTGCAGATTACAGGCACTTGTAGGATCAAGAAGGATTGCCCATGGAACATTACAGTTGTTCTCTTCTGCTGTTTCTTCCTGAAGTGCACTTCCCTTTAAGCTGGCATTGATAATAAAGTTTGTAAAGAATGCTTCACGTACTCCCGGATCCAGCTCATAAATCCTCAGGATCAGTTTATACCAGTTGCTGTCCTTATCCTGAATCGCATTACGGATTGCATTTCTCTGTGACTCATACCAGCCATCCGGTACAAATTTATCTACAAGTTCCATCAGTTTCGGTATATTTACTTCCGGGTCCTTTTCCAGATATCCCAGACCTGTTTTAACTGCTGCTGCAAGTGCAGCCTGTTTTGCTTTGTCCATTAATTTCATGTGATCGCTCCTCCTTGTTGTGATGTGATATATATATATAAACACCTGTATATCAGGTATATTTTTATTATTTTATCAATATTCATCCATATCTATGATATCCTGTTTCTGGTTTTTAATAATTTTTACAGTGTAAATCGCCACACAAAGATTCAGAATTCCCTCAAACAGAACCGAAACACCAACCAGGATCATCATAATCTCTGCTGCCTCAAACGGCCTTATCAAAAGTAAAAATCCCAGAACACCGGTGAGAATCGCTACCAGGAGAATCCTCCACCAGAGATTCAGCCCGAATTTCTTTGCATCTATCGACATCTGAATTTTAAATAATGCATCCGCAAGGATCAGAAGTCCAAAGATTCCAAAGATCAGATTCACCACTACGTTCCTGCGTACTATAATAATAATTCCTACTGCTGCCAGCAGCACTCCAAAGGCAAGATCAAACTGAAATGCCAGACAATAGATATCTCTGGAAAAATATCCCAGAATCTTTATCAATCCGTATACAATAAGCATAATCCCTACTGCTGTACAGAAAACTGCCATCGAACAATCCGGCCAGATAATCAGACAGACACCCAGAATCATAAATAATACAGACATAATAATATAACCATTCTTGGCTAATTTTAACTGCTTCAGTGCATCCATCCTATTGCTCCTCCCTTCTGAAATATACCCGAACCTGTGACTGTCAGGCTCTTGTTTTCATCTCTTTATGGCTGCTATTATAGCTGTGATTTTTTTAACAATAAATAGACAAAAAAAAGCCCATGTCCAAAAAACAGACATAAGCTTAATTTTGTATAATATGAAAATTAAAGGAATTACCTATAACGCTTCTCTCAGATAATACATTTAAGAGAATTGCTATAATAAATATCAGGAACAACAGGTATTTTCACTCTATTCTGATCTGTTCAATACCGCATGTAGCCCCGGGTGCTTTTCAAAAAGCCGGGAAGCCTGACGCATTTCTTCTCCAAAATCAGATTTCAGATTATTATCCAGCCACTCCATCAGAAATCCCATAAACAGACACTTATAATATTGAATCAGAATCCGGATTTCTCCCTCATCAAGATCAAACTGATCTGCATTTTTCCGAAAATATTCCATAATAATATAGTTGGAAATCTCATTCATATAAAAAAGAAACGTATCTTTTTTCACTGATCTGTAAACATTAAGCATAACCTTTCTGTTATTTCTCACCAAATCTGCCATTTCTTCCATACATTCCAGAATAGAGGCTCTGTCCTGTGGGTGTTCCAGAATCTCATCCCACTTCTTTTTCAAAATAAACTCCACTACATCCGGAATATCCTTAAAATGATAATAAAAAGTATTTCTGTTTACACCACATCGTTCCACGATATCCTTCACCGTAATCTTAGACATGGGCTTTTCATCCAGCAATTCTGTAAAAGTCTTTGCAATAATTTCCTTTGTAAAACCTGACATATTATCTTTTCCTCATCACTCTTAACACTGTTCTAATCATCAGTAACACTTTTCCTCTGAACAGCCCGCTCCGCATTAAAAAAGTCCACAGATAACCACTTTTATAAAGCAATTATCACTCATCTTTCGCAGGTTCTGAGTATTTTCATAATTATGCCATAAAGGATATAGTTTTGCAAGCGTTCCTAAAATTGGTCTTACCTATTCGGAATCAGCACAATTTCTTTAATTTCAAGATTATCCGCACCATAATAAAATTTGATATAGTGATTATGACCAAATCCCATATTCAGGATGCGGCTTTCTTCTACCCATTTTCCATTGGTTCCATGTACTGAAACAGTCATCTTATGAATATTATCCAAAAATACAGAAACTGGAAGCTGAGCCAGCTCACTAAGATCAGATTTCAAAGTAAACTTCATTGTGAAATCACCCATGAACTCGTTAGTCATAGCAATCACATCTGCCTTTCCCTTTGCAGGATGTAATAATGCACCGTCAATTACAATTTTCTGTGTCACCGAATCACTTTCAATACTTACCAGACTTCCGGCATCCACATCGTCCTCTTCCTTTGTATTCATAGCCTCCAGTTCTTCTTTACATATTCTGTCTGTCAACAATAAAACAGAAGGACTTTTTAACAGAAATCCCAGGATATTGGCTGCATTCCTCTGCAATTCTCCCACAGTAATTTTTCCTGCATGAAGCATTTCCTCCACATCGTCATTCTCCGGATTGGACTTCGCATCACTCACTACCATATAAATATCATTCTGGGCAGCTACCATAGGAGCTTTCGCAGTTACCTCTGCCTGATGACCCTCATAATTGGACTTCGCCCACCAGTCAGTCATGACAATACCCTGAAATCCCCACTCTTTTCTCAGAATGGTTGTACACAGATCATAGCTACCTGCAGTCCAGAGCCCATTTACACTTCCATAAGTAGTCATTACAGAACGTGCACCACCCTCTTTTACCGCAATCTCAAAACCTTTCAGATAAATCTCACGCAAAGCTCTCTCAGAGATCACAGAGTCCGAAGTACTTCTTCCAACTTCCTGATTATTACCACAGAAATGCTTGATTGTACTTCCAATACCAGACTTCGCCATAGCCTTCACCTGAGCTGCACAAATCCTGCCTGTAAGAATCGGATCCTCAGAAATATACTCAAAATTACGTCCGTTCAACGGATTTCTGTGAATATTCATACCCGGTCCAAGAAGGGAATCAATCTTATTCAGACGAAGCTCCTTACCAGTCATCTCATACAATGCACCCACAAGCTCCACATTAAAAGTACAGCCAAGAGAAGTTCCATTCGGCAGAGAAAACGCCTTCGTACCGCAATCCATACGGATACCAGACGGACCATCCGAACAACAGCCAACCGGAATTCCAAGCGCATTCAGAGAATCAGTCACACCACCAAAAGCTGCCGCCGTTCCCGCAGTAACCTTCGGGCTGCACATACCCTCACCACGGAACATCGCAATCAGGTCTTCCTCACTGATCTGCGCCACAAACTCCTCCATGGAAACCTTCTTATCCAGCACATCTACCAGCTTATATCCCTTATCGCCTGTATAGACATAAGTTTCCGGTATCTCATTCGCCCTACGCTCCTGAGGATCAATCGTACGGACCGGCACATCCTCAGTCACTGCCTGATAAGTCCCATCCGGCGACAAAACAGCCTTCATCCTCTGAAACTTCTCAACCGGCGCATAAGCCTCCTCAAGCTCCTCAATCACCCGGAACTCTTCCTCATAACATCCGACAGACACCGCACTTCTCACATCACTGCCGACAAAAATCTCATAAATTCCCTCTTCCAGAACATAACAAGACTTATGTCCGGTCACACCACTGTCATCATAAGAAGCCATATCATACTTCGGAATAACAATACAAACCTTTTCCTGCTCTCCAGGCTCCAGCTCCTTCGTCTTTGCAAAACCAATCAGCTTTCTCGCCGGATTTCCAAGTTTCCCCTGCGGAACCTTCACATAAACCTGAACAACCTCTTTCCCCTTTAACTCACCGGTATTGGCAACTGTTGCAGACACCGTAATCTCATCCCCGGCATTCTTAAGAACCTCCGCCTTCATCTCAAAAGTCGTATAAGACAACCCATATCCAAACGGATAAAGCACCTTATCCCTCGCAAACGTCTCAAAATAACGATATCCGACATAAATATCTTCCTTATAATAATTCTTAAACGGATCCCCGAAATTCTCAGTAGACGGATAATCCTTAATATCAGCAGCAATCGTATCCGTCAGCTTACCACACGCACAAACATTACCAGTCAGCACATCAGCAACACCATTTCCACCTTCCTGGCCACCCTGCCATACATACAGAACAGCCTGCGGACGATACTTCTCCACCCAGCTCATATCAATAATATTACCAACATTAAGCACAACAACCGTACGCTCACTAACCTCACAGACACGGCGGATCATATCCTCCTCCGTCTCCGTCAAACAATAACTGCCAGCCTTCGCATTGTTATCCTGATCCTCACCCGCAGTTCTGCCAATAACAACCAGAGAAACATCATTCCTGCGCGCACAGTCAAGCATCTCCTCTGTCACATCCATCTCCTTCTGACACCAAGGCACATGTCCCCAGCCCTGCCCTTCATCATAAGGATTCTCCATAATCCAATCCTCATAAATCCCCATCAGCTTCTCATCCAGATAAACCCCTTCACACTCCTTCAAAGCATCCAGAATCCCCACGACATACCTCGTATTCACCAAACCACCAGAGCCAAGCCCACTCTTATAATAATGAAACGCCATACGTCCAAAAACAGCAACCCTCTCCCCATCTCTCAACGGAAGCGCCTGTCCCTCATTCTCCAGCAACACACACCCCTCAGCCACAGCCTCCCTGGCCAAAACAGCATACTTCTCCAAATCCAGCTTATAACTATTCATAACATCTATTTCCTTTCTCCACAAAAGCCATCTCAACTCACTATCAAAAAATCTCTCTCAGCAGCTCTCCCAATGACCGTTTTCCAACAATTTTCAATCTTCATCTTATCAGAAAACTCCCCCATTGAAAACACTAAATATTCCCATTAAAATAATCCACTAAATCAAAAAAGGACCCTACCTGTCCCACCTTTGAAACAGATAACATCCTTTGTGCAAAAAAACTATCACAGCCAGTTTCCAGCGCAACGCAGCATCTCTCTACGGGTGAATTTGGAGAGGAATTAGTAACTCTTAGGTATAGGAAATTCGCGTTATGAAGAAAAATAGCAATGTGTCTGAGCGAAGTCGGAGGCGGAGCGAGTTTTGCATTTTTCTTCATGCCTTTAGCGAATTTACTATGCCTTAGAGTTACTTATTCCTCGGAACTGAACCCGTAGAGAGATGCTGCGTTGCGCGTCCCTCCCACTAAGTTTTTATTCTTTATACACCTTAGGAAACTTCATACAAATTTCCGTTCCATTTCCTTCCTCACTTCTCAGTATAACACTTCCCTTCAGAGCCCCAACTGCATGTTTCACAATCGAAAGCCCAAGTCCTGTACCCCCAATTTCCTTAGAGTGACTCTTATCCACCCTGTAAAACCTCTCAAATACTCTGTCCTGGTCTTCCTTTGGAATACCCACACCTGTATCTTTTACCACAATCTGAATCTCCTGCGCAGTCTGCGTCAGAAAAACGCTCACGCTTCCGTCATTCCGGTTATACTTAATCGCATTATCGCAGACATTATAAATTGCCTCTTCCAGAAGTGTACGAACTGCCTCCATCTTCATACGTTCCCCACAGATATAAAGATGCACGTTCAGACTCTTCGCCTTCTCCTTCAGACTCTCAAACGCATTTTTACAAACCTGATAAACATCCACAGGCTCCCATACATAAGAAGTCTTCTCCTCATCAAGCTGGGAAATCTGGATTACATCCTCAACCAACTGAAGCAGTCTCTGAGATTCTTTATAGATACGCCCCGCAAACTTTGGAATATCCTCATTCTTCACCAAACCACCCTGCATAATCTCCGCAAATCCTGAAATAGAAGTCAGCGGTGTCTTCAGCTCATGAGAGACATTTGCGGAAAATTCTCTTCGCAGACTCTCTCTCTCAAGCTTCTCCGTCACATTGACAAGCAACACTACCGCACCTTCGGTTTTCTTATCCCGTATAACAGGATTGGCAATCAGCTGAATGTCACTTCCATTTAATTTCAGTACCAGTTCCGTATGTTCTCCACTAAGCACCTGCTCAATGGCATGTCTGAACTCTTCCTCACGATCCAGACAGTAAACACTTTCGCCCTGACGTACCCTGTCCACATGAAACAGATTCCACGCACTGGAATTTGCCGAAAGAATCATCGTATATTTATCAATCACAATCAATCCTTCCTGCATATTCTCTGTGATAAGAGCGAACTCTTCCTGCTGCTGTTTCGCCAGTTCCAGTTGATTCTGAATTTCCCGGTTCTGCCTGTATATCTTACTTAAAAGAGGAGAAAGTTCTTCATAAATCTGATTTTCTTCCGGACTTTCAAGATCCAGCTCATTGATTGGTTTCACAATTCGTTTCGATATCGCAGATGCCATAATTCCTGATAAGATCAGCATCAGACATAAAAGCCCGCATAAAGGAAATATGAGATTTTCAACCAGTGCCAGTACCGAATCCTGCGTACCGGAAACTCTCAGTACCGTACCATCTTTCAAACGCAGTGCATAATAAATGGTTTTCTCAGAAAGTGTATCCGAATATCTCGAAGATTCTCCTGCACCATATTTCTCTGCCTTCTGAAACTCAGTTCTGTCACTGTGATTCTTCATCTCAGAAACATCTGCTTCATTATCAAACAGTACTGTTCCATCCTGATCAATATAAGTAATTCTTGCACTTTTATCCTTAATATTTTTAAGATAATCCAAGCCCTGCTGCTCCACACCATATGCCAGATAAGCGGCTTCCTTAGACAGCTCTTTCCGCATCTGTCCGTCAAAATTGCTGTAAAGGATTCCCATTACAGCAGCCAGTCCCACTGCCAGAACCAATGCACATACAAACATTATAGATTTAAAGATTTTTTTTGTCACTTCTCTTCACTTCCCCTTTTATTTTTTAATATTTCAGGCAAATATACACAATCTGCATTCGGTCAGATCGCTACTCTCAATAAAACATATTCCAAAACGCAAAATAAATAATAACTCAAATATCCGCAAACGGTTCCCGCCTGCGGATATAAAAAGCCCTGCTCCCCAATAATTATATTCAAAACCAGAAACTTTCCCTATTCAATTAATTATTCAGATAATCCTGGTGCTCATTATTTCTGTGCTGTCCTGTGATGGAATATTCCACCCATTCAGCAATATTCACTGCATGATCTCCGATACGTTCAAAATACTTGGCAGTCATAAGAAGATCCAGCCCTGTCTTGGCATCCAGATTTCCTCCGTAAATCATATCTGCAAGCTTCTCTTTAATCTCATTAAATGCATCATCCACCACATCATCCCGGTCAATGACATTTCTGCACAGTTCCAGATCACTCTTTACAAAAGCATCCACACTCTCAGTTACCATACGCACAGTGTCCTCCGCCATCTGTGTGATAGTCTCAGGAATCACAGTGGTATTCTTTGCAACATACAGGGACAGATCTGCAATATCCGCTGCCTGATCACCGATACGTTCCATATCAGAAACCATCTTCAATGCTGCAGATATCTCTCTTAAATCTCTTGCAACCGGATGCTGATGAAGCAGAAGACTCAGGCACAGATTCTCAATCTCTCTTTCCTTTGCATCAATATCTCTGTCCGTTTCAAAAACCTGACGGGCAATCTCTTCATTCTGCACCTTCTGGATTGCCTTTGCAGAGAATGAAATTGCCTTCTCGCAATAGCTTCCCAGTGTAATAAGCTGAACGTGCAGTTCCTCCAGCTGTCTTTCGAAATACTTTGACATAATCAACCAAACCTTCCTGTAATATAATCCTCTGTACGCTTGTCAGAAGGCATAGAGAACAGTTTATCGGTATCATCAAACTCAACCACCTCTCCCAGAAGGAAGAATGCTGTTTTATCCGAAATACGTGTAGCCTGCTGCATATTATGAGTTACCATAACAATGGTATAATCCTTCTTTAACTCCATCGCCAGCTCTTCGATCTTGGAAGTTGAGATAGGGTCAAGTGCGGATGTAGGCTCATCCATCAGAAGTACCTCCGGCTGAACTGCCAGTGCTCTGGCAATGCAAAGTCTCTGCTGCTGACCACCGGACATACCCAGTGCGCTTTTCTTTAATCTGTCTTTTACTTCATCCCAGATTGCCGCGTCACGGAGAGATTTCTCCACAATATCATCCAGTTTAGACTTGGAACGGATTCCATGGGTTCTCGGTCCATATGCAATATTATCATAAATGCTCATAGGGAAAGGATTAGGCTTCTGAAATACCATTCCCACTCTTTTTCTCAGGAGATTCACATCCATATCTCCGTAAATATCTTCACCGTCAAGCTGTACCTTACCAGTGATCACACATCCCTCAACAAGGTCATTCATACGGTTTAAAGATTTCAGAAGTGTAGATTTACCACAGCCACTCGGCCCGATAAAAGCTGTGATTTCTTTCTCCGGAATTGCCATGTTTATATTCTTCAGCGCATGAAACTTTCCGTAATATAAGTTCATACTTTCAACTGTTATTTTTTCATTTCCACTCATTTTTCTTATCCTTTCGCAATTCGTTTGGCAACTGCTCCGGACAGGAAATTGATTACAAGAACAAATGCCAGAATAACAACTGCTGTTGCAGATGCCTGATTCATATGAAGGCCCTCACCTGACAGCACATACATATGAAGTGCCAGAGTACGTCCGGAACCCATCAGGTTCTTCGGTACCTCTGCAACTGTACCTGCTGTATAAATCAGGGCTGCTGTTTCGCCGATCACACGTCCGATGGCCAGGATCACACCTGCCAGAATACCAGGTACTGCTGATGGCAGAACAATGGTGAAGATGGTACGAAGTTTACCTGCTCCAAGTCCAAAGCTGGCTTCACGATAAGAATCAGGAACAGATTTCAGGGCTTCTTCCGCAGTACGCATGATCAGAGGAAGAATCATGATTACCAGTGTGAAAGCACCGGACAGAAGAGAAAGTCCCCAATGCAGTGCTGTTACGAAAAACAGCATACCGAAAAGGCCATATACAATAGAAGGAATTCCTGAAAGTGTTTCTGCTGTAATACGGATCACATTTACAAGCTTACTTCCTTTTTTCGCATATTCTACCAGATAGATGGCTGCAAAGATTCCCAGCGGTGCTGCAACCACAAGTGAAACAACCGTCAGGATGAATGTGTTGATCAGAGAAGGAAGTAAGGAAAGATTCTCTGAATTATAAGTTAAACTGAACAAGTCTGTTGACAGATACGGTACACCCTTGACCAGAATATATCCGATCAGAAAGAACAGTAATGCAAATGTCAGGACTGCACCTAAAAGGGTAAGCAATGCAAGAACACCTGATCCCGGATGCTTAATATATGCCTTCATCTGATCTGAGAAAGAAGACTCATTCTGCTTTTTTTCTTTGGACAAATCAATTGCCGCTGCTGTATCAATTTGCATGTTCTGCCCTCCTGTTCAGTAAAGAAAGACTCAGGTTAATGATAAGGATAAAGATAAACAACACAACTGCTGTTGCGATCAGTGCTTCTCTGTGAAGACCTGTTGCATAACCCATCTCAGTGACGATATTTGCAGTCATTGTACGGACACCTTTCAGGATTCCCTGTGGCATTCTCGGCTGGTTACCTGCAACCATTACAACCGCCATTGTCTCACCGATCGCACGACCGATTCCAAGTACTACTGCTGCCAGAATACCTGATTTTGCTGCCGGAAGCATTACACAGAAGATACTTCTCTCCTTGGTTGCTCCCAGTGCAAGAGAACCTTCATAATAGCTCTCCGGTACGCTGCGGATCGCAGATTCCGTAACTCCGATGATAGTCGGCAGGATCATCATTCCAAGCAGAACACAGGCTGCCAGCATACTGGTTCCTGTTCCGCCGAAAATCTGTCTGATCAGAGGAACAATGAGAATCAAGCCAAAGAAACCATATACAATAGAAGGTACACCTGCCATCAATTCAATTCCTGATTTCAATGGTCTGTAAATTTTCTTCGGGCAGTAACGTGCCATAAAAACAGAAGTAAAGAGTGCAATCGGCACACCCAGGAGAATGGCACCTGCAGTTACATAAATACTTGCTACGATCATTGGAAGGATTCCAAAAATATCATTTGACGGCTTCCACTTTGTTCCCAGCAGGAACTTCAGCGGACCGATTTTCCCGATAGCCGGGACACCATTTGCAAACAGAAATGCACAGATCAGAAACACTGCCAGCACTGAAGTACAGGCTGCGATCAGAAATACACATTTCATTGCTTTTTCTTTAAAGTGGTTCATTCATTACACCTTTCTTTCCCTGTATCAAAAATCATAACCTGTCACTTCTACAGTAATTCTTAAAATATGATTTTCGACATACAAACAGCCCGCCTGCTGTACTATTTCATTCACAGGCGAACTGCTCTGAAACTAAATCTGTTACATTATTTAGCAAGGTCTTCCCATGTAGTAGTCTCGCCTGTGTATACAGCCTTTACCTGATCGCTTGTAAGTTCATCAACATCATTGTCTTTGTTTACAATAACTGCGATACCATCTCTTGCGATAACTGTAGCTGTAAGACTAAGGTCTTTCTCTTCATCTTTCAGGTCACGGGATGCCATACCGATATCTGCTGTTCCTTCTGCTGCCATGTTTACACCTGTTGTGGAATCACTCTGCTGAACTTCTACAGTTACGTCTTTGTTTACTGCTTCATAGCCTTCTGCAAGTTTCTCCATAACCGGTGTTACTGAAGAAGAACCTGCAACTACTACTTTACCGGAAACTCCGTCTGCTGCTTCATAAGCCTTAGCATCTGCTGCTTCTTTGATATATCCATTGTCCTCTACGATCTTCTGTCCGTCAGAGCTCATAATGTAGTTTACGAAATCCTTTGCTGCATCGCTTTCTTTATCAGATGTAAGGATGTTGAATGGACGTGCGATCTTGTAAGAATCATTGGAAACATTATCTACAGTAGCTTCTACGCCATCAATCTTAACTGCCTTTACTGTATCATCCAGAGAACCAAGTGAGATATAACCGATTGCATTTTCATCACCTGCAACAGTTGTCATCATAACAGATGTGCTGTTTGTTACACTTGCTTCATCTGTAGTCATATCTACTTTCTCACCGTCTTTTTCTTCTTCAATTCCAAACAGTTCTACGAATGCTCCACGTGTACCGGAACCATCTTCACGGGATACAACTGTGATGTCTCCGCTTGCTGCACTTACGATTGTTGTAAAAGCTGTTGCTCCGATAACTGCTGCTGTAAGGATTGTTGCGATTTTTTTCTTCATGATAATTTTCTCCTCTTCCCATGAGCCATGTTTTTAATATAAAGTGAAAGGCTCATTTCCTTTTTAATATTTTTATGTTTTATAACTTGTTGCCTCATTTACAAGTGCTATTATAGAAATCCAAAGTTAAATGTAAAACCACGCTAAAGTAAAATCTTTGTAAATTAAAAATTTTTGTGAAGGTTGTAAAAACAGGCTCCAGGTGCTATCATAAACTATATCTTCAAATCCCCACCCACTGCTTATTGCTTTTCGCAATTAAATCAGTGGACTTACTTGATTCGTTTAAAATTTATACACAGGAGGATTTTTTATATATGGAAAATTTAAGATGTGAAAAAGCAGTAGAAAAGAAACATAACGGCTATAACTGTGCACAGGCTGTGGCCTGTTCTTTCTGTAAAGAGGCATCTATGGATGAGGATACACTCAAAAAGATCACACAGGGATTCGGTGCAGGTCTTGGCACCATGGCGGGTACATGCGGAGCAATCTCCGGTGCTGCAGTTGTAGCTGGACTTATTAACCAGGACAAAGCCGGAACCTCTCAGACTGTCCGCTCTGTCATGAATCAGTTTAAACAGCAGAATGGAACTGTAATATGTAAAGACTTAAAGGGTGTGGAAACCGGAAAGGTAATCCGCTCCTGTGATGACTGTGTCAGAGATGCGGTGAAATTCCTGGAAGACGCATTAAAATCAGAAAATTGATTTCAGGCAGATATTCATGCATAAATACCAACGCAAAAGGAGCTATGCACGTACAATGTGCATAGCCTCTTTTATGATTAGCTTGATTAATGCTCCCAGTTCCCAATTAATTTTATATCTGTAATTTACTTTCACTACTTGTTCACAGTCATCTGCTGTTCCTGAACTTTTTTTATTTCTTCCAGAGGCAAGTTCAACATCTTCGAAACTTCTTCTGGAGTTTTTCCACTCATGAGAGCCCCCAGAATCATTCCCTCATGACGGCCTTGCTGTATTCCTTGTTGCATTCCCTGTTGCATTCCTTGCTGTATTCCTCTTTCATAAATCATATCTCCAAATCCTGTCATTTTGCTCGCCTCCTCCTGAAATGGTTCTGACCATTCTATATGTGAATATCTTTGTATTCTCTTTATATCACCAGTAAAAAGCCCTTTCAGATAATCAAATATTCCTTTTTCTTCTGTTTCTTTTCCCAGTCGGATTATAATTACTGTTAAGAGATCATAATCCTCCTCAGGTTCATCTGCTACCCCTATAATATCCTTCTTCGAAAAAGAGTATTCCGTCAATGTATTCTGCAGTTTCTTTGGCACATCCTCCGCACAGATCCATATGGAATAACATTTTTCCAACTTTGAATAATCTGTAGTCTGCGTAATAGTACTTAACTGAGATGAAAGGTCTCTGGCCACATAATATACTGCACGTTTTAATATAGGGTATGACGGATTACTTGGACGGTAGCTTTTCTGCGCTTCCATATCAATATGTAAATTCACTCTTATTTTCTCTGTAGATAATTTAGGATTTATTATTTTAAACCGAATATCAAACCTCACCAGTTTCTCCACAAGAGATGAGAGTTCACTGTCTTCTTTTGTTAATCTCAGATCCTTTTCTACATTTGGTATATCACTTATGAAATCATCTTTTGTAATAGAAGAAATGTCTAAGCACTGTAGAATTTCTTCCTGTGAGCACGTTTTAAACTCTGGCACCGTCATCTGCAAAATGGGAACGATAATCTCCTTATTACTCATAAGCTGTTTCATTCCTGCATCATACTCCGCGCCAGTCACTCCGGACGTATATACGTCCATCTTCGTCTCATCACGCATGATTTCTCCTCTCCGGGGAACTGGGACTGTTTTTTCTTTTGTATATGGATATATTAACATGAAAATCTAAGCCTTACAATTCTTCCATAACATTCTCTTGCAAAATCGCCCTTTCCAATTTATGATATATCTATCTGGAACAATAATAGAGGAAATAATTGCCTGTAAATAGTCACGATAAATCTATACGAGGAGAATATCTATGAAAGTTTTAGTTTACCGCAAATGCAGTACCTGCATGAAAGCTCTGAAATGGCTGGATGAACACAATATCAGTTATGAAAAACGGGCTATTAAAGAAGAAAATCCTACCTATGAAGAATTAAAAGAATGGTACACCAAAAGTGGTCTTCCACTGAAGAAATTCTTTAATACAAGTGGGATGCTCTATAAGGAAATGGGATTGAAAGATAAGTTAAAAGATATGTCTGAAGATGAACAGCTGAAGCTTCTTGCCACAGACGGAATGCTGGTGAAACGACCGCTGGTAATCGGGGATGACTTTGTACTTACCGGATTCAGGGAGAAAGAATGGATCGAGACTATGCACGTGTGATGTGCATAATCTCTCCTTTTTATTCAAATTTAATTGTTGCATTTGTTTCAGAAGCCTTATAAATTGCTTCCAGAATCTGGGTTATGCAGTACTTCTACTGTTCCTTTCATTTTCTGATTTATATTTATCTATGTTCTTTCTGGATATAATTTTATTTAAGTTTTCCACGGATCTTTGGTCCTGCCACCTGGATCATGATCACGATCAGCAGTATCATTCCCTTGATTGCATTATTGATCAGAGAGTCCATCTTCAGGCTGACAATAATCTTATCGATAACTGTATAGGACATCGCTCCAAACAGAATCCCCAGGCATCTTCCTTTTCCGCCGGACATGCTGATGCCGCCGAGAACAACTGCTGCGATGGCGTACATCTCATAGCTGGTTCCTGTTGTTGCCGGGTCGCAGGATGCGTTCATGGCAATCCAGAGAAATGCTGCTACACCTACCAGTGCACCACAGATTGCAAATACAGAGATCTTCATGGCCGCAACATTGATGCCTGCCATTCTCGCACCTTTGAGGTTGCTTCCTACTGCATAGACTTTCTTGCCATATTTGGTACTTGTAGTAACAAATACAAACAGGATAGTCAGCACGATCAGAACGATTCCCACATACGGGATGCTGGCTGCTTTTCCATTTCCCATGTTGTAGAGCATCTGATAAGAGCTCTTGTCAGATGCCATCTTATACACAGAACTTCCATTTCCAATGAGTACTTTATCCACATGCTGGCAGAAATACTGTGCAAAAGAACGGTACATCAGCATAGTTGCCAGAGTTACGATAAATGCTGGCATTTCCACCAGACCTACCATCACTCCGTTTACCAGACCGCAGAATGCACCAAACACGATTGCAAATAAAAATGTCAGCAGGATACTGTCTGTCATGTTAAAAATAATAACAGAAAATCCACCGTCCAGTGCCAGCATGGCGCCTACAGACAGATCAATCTCTCCTGTCAGGCAGACCAGTCCCATACCAATTCCGATAATTCCGATAACTGCGGAATGGCGGAATACATTCATAACTCCGCTCCAGGTAAGTCCGCTGGATGTAAAAGCATATACGATAAAGATTGCAATAAATACCAAAATATAACTGTATTCTCCGCAGAAGCTCATGATTCCTGCAGAAGCTGATTTTTTCTTGTTCATTATGATTCTCCCTTCTGCGCTGCATTTGTGGAATACAGCATTACTGTTTTTTCATCAATTTCTTCGTGCTGCAACATCTTTATAATCGTCCCTTCATAAAATACAGCACAGCAGTCCGCCACTTTGGCAAGTTCCGGGATTTCCAGTGTGTTGATCAGGATTGTTTTTCCGGCATCTGCCAGTTTCAGAATCAGTTTATAGATTTCTGCTTTGGCTCCTACGTCGATTCCCTGTGTCGGATTGTCCAACAGGAGAATACCTGCCTCTGTATTTAACCAGCGGGCAAGAAAAACTTTTTGCTGGTTTCCACCGCTTAATGACGTGATCGGATCCTTGGAATCTGCGGCTTTTATGGAAAGCAGCTTTTTGTATTTCTCATAACGCTCTCTTTCTTTTCCGGCAGAGATTAGTGGTTGTCGGGCAGACAGAACCTGTTCTGAAAGATACATATTTTCCAGAATGCTCATATCCGGGATCACGGAATTCTCTTTTCGGTTAGAAGCCAGCATGGCAATTCCTGCTTTCATCGCTCCCTGAATACTATGTATTCTGCATTCTTTTCCAGAAACTTTCAAATTTCCGCCTGTCACCGGTACTGCTCCGAAAAGTCCCTGAAGCAGTTCGCTGCTTCCTGATCCCTGCAGTCCTGTCAGACCTACAATACTGCCTTTTTTTACTGTAAGATTTACATTGGAAAATCCATGTCCGGACAGTCCATTTAACTCCAGAACGTTTTCTCCCAGCTCCCTTTTCTGGTAAACCTCCTGATGTGAAAACTTCTCTCCAACCATCAGACCAGTTACCTCTTCCTGTGTAATTTCTGAGAGCTTTCCGCTTTTTATAAACTCACCGTTTCGCAATACTGTATATCGGTCAGCAATCCGGAAAATTTCCGGCATCTTATGGGAAATAAATATAAATGCTGTGCCTTTCTCTTTCAGACGGCGAATAATCTGGAACAGGTGCTCTACCTCATCATTATTCAGTGAGGTAGTCGGCTCATCCAGGATCAGCAATTTTGCCTGGAAAAACAGTGCCTTGGAAATCTCCAGCAGCTGTTTCTGGCTGGTCTTCAGATTTTCAACCTTTTCTTCCGGTTCAATCTCCACTCCGAGTTCTGTAAAGAGCTGCTGTGTTTCCCGGATCATCCGCTTCTTGTCCAGTATCCCGGTTTTCTTTTTGTATTCTTTCATAAGAAAAATATTCTCATAGACTTTCAGGTCATTGAACAGGTTCAGTTCCTGGTGAACGAATGCGATCCCAAGTTTTTCGGACTGCTGGATCGTCATTTTTCTTATCTTTTTTTCATTAAATTCAACTTCGCCGCTGTCTGCCGGAAAGACACCGGCAAGAATGTTCATCAACGTTGATTTTCCGGCACCATTTTCTCCCAGCAGCGCATGGACTTCCCCTTTTTCTATCGTCAGCTGTACCTGCTTCAGGACGGGGATCCCGTTAAATGATTTGCAGATATCCTTCATGCACAATAGGCTCATTTTTTCCTCCTTCACCCCTCAATGAATAATAAGCAACTGTAAACGACTATATGGGACCGTCCCATTAAGGGCGATTAAGGGACGGCCCCACTGTGTTAAAAAATATGACTTGGGTTTTATGATATCATCAATCTGTTGTTTTAGAATGATGGATAATCCTTTACATTGTCAGAATTTACAATCTCGCATGCGATGACATGATCCTGCTCTACTTCTTCACCGTCAAGGTGATCTACCATATCCTGAATTGCAGTCTGGATCATTGCAGGGCTGTAAGTTACGGAAACAATTCCACCGCACTGCTCTGCGATATCCTGGAAACTTTCACCTCTCATTACTGCATACAGTTCGTCAAGTCCGCCGCATCCTGTAATGTATGGTTTGTTTCCAAGGAATGCTTCTTTCGTAGCGTCATCGATTCCGCCACCCTGAAGTGCTTCCAGGATTCCCATTGCAAGTTCATCATCTTCTGCATAGAACCATTTAATATCAGCATTTGCACTGTCACCAAGAAGAGATTCAAAAGAAGTCTTTGTATCAGAACGGCTCCAGTTCATTGCTCCGGAATAGGTGATGGATTTTAAATCATCCTCTGTCCATTTCTTGTCATCTGCGATTGTTTCACCGTCGTATTCCAGTTCACCTGTCAGGTATTCTGTGAAACCACTGTCACGAAGAGAGGTTACAGAAGAAGTGTCTCCCTCATATACATAAACTGCTTCGCCCGGTGTCATTCCTTCGGATACGAAGTATGCTGCTGCGGCAGCTCCGATTCCCTCATTGTCACCTTTTACATTGGAAACTGCACTTGAGGAAACGCCGTCAATGATACGGTCAAATGCAACATAAGGGATTTCTGCGTCTACTAACTGCTGGATTGCAGACTGAACTGTGTCATCGATTGGCTGGATAACAACTGCAATATTGTCTTCTCCGGAAGCTACGATATCTTCGATATTAACAATCTGCTCTGCTGCATTTGCAGATGTGATCAGTTCTGCGGTATATTTGCCGTCGTTGTTTACTTCTTCCACTTTCTCTTTCGCGAAAGTTGCAACAGAACCTGTCCATCCGTGGTCTTCCGGTGCTGTCAGTACATAAATATGTGTGGCGTCATCTGCTGCATATACGCATACGCCTGCGCTAAGACTTCCTGCTGCCATTGCAGCTGCTGTTAAAATCGCTAATGTTTTTCTCATCATGATTATTTTTCTCCTTTTCTTTCAAACTCTGTTATGACCGGTAAAACGGTCTGTCAAATAGATAACTGTTTTCTTAACCTACAAAGTTTCTTAGATATTTTGCACTTAAGTCAAACGGATATTCGCAATCCGCTTTGCTACTTGCTCATAACCGAATAGCTGCTCCGCAGTTTATCAGAAGGAACTTGCACTCCTCCTGATACAAGCAAGTCCCCACCCACTGTTTATTGCTTTTCGCAATTGAAGCAGGGGACTTACTTGATTCGGTTGAATAAATGATGATTCTTTAATCAGTTCTTATCAAGTCAGCTTCCTGATCCATTTATAACTTCTGAATCTCAGGAACACAGGCACACATTTAAACAGCTGATCCGACTGGACAGCTACAACTACCCATTCCACCGGAAGTTTCCATACAAACGCAGCCAGGAAAGACAGGGGCATTACAATTCCCCATGTTGAGATCAGATTCATATACATCTGGAATTTTGTATCTCCGCCGCCCTGAATAACACCTACAGAAACCGGCATCTGATAAGACATTCCCACCATGACCACACTCATGACTATCATCAGATGGTCTGCAAGGATTGTTGCCTCTTCTGTGAGATTATACATAGACAGCAACGGTTTTCTCAAAATAAGCAAAACTATTGCCAGTATAATTCCTATGGAAATATCGATTACTGACAACGTCCGTCCAACAGCCTTCACTTCATTTCTGTCGCCCTGACCGATAGACTTTCCGATCACTACAGAGGAAGCAGAAGCGATCGCTACTACTATTACTTTTAAATACTGAAAGAACGTTGTTGCTACGGAATTTGCTGCAATCGCATCTGATGAAAGATGTCCCAGTATTGCAGTCTGCATAGGAACCGAAATTGCCCAGACCAGTCCGGAAAGGATGACAGGGGTGGATACTTTAATAAAATCCCTGCACAGTTTTCTGTTCTCAGCTGTGAATGTTCCTCTTAATAAGCCACCATCAAATACCCGGACTTTCTTATCAATCTTTGCCACATAAAACAGAACAATCAGAAACTCCAGGCTTCTGGCTGTCAGTGTTCCTATTGCAGCACCTTTAATCCCCATTTCCGGAAATCCAAAATGCCCGAAGATCAATGTATAATTAATTCCGCCGTTTACAATCAGAGATATCACAGAAACAACAAATGAAATCTGTACTGTCTCCACACTTCTCAGCATGGAGATCAGAAGATTGCTGATCAGAAATAAGACAAACGTCCATTTCAATATCTTAAGATAAGTCTGACCTTCCATAATAATATCCGGTGATGTTGTGAACAGGCCAAGCAATTGTTCCGGAAATGCCGAGCATATGACAAGGATGATCATCGCTGCCAGCAGACTGAATATCAGTACAATTCCTGTCAGTTTCCTAATCGCATATGTATCTTTTTTTCCCCAATACTGGGAACTCATTACGATCAGGGCATTTCCGATTGCAATGGCAAGCTGATTTACAACAAAGAAGATCTGATTCACAGTAGCTGCCCCGGAAAGTGCATTCTGATCATAGCTTCCAAGCATCATATTATCCAGCATATTCACACTGTATGCCACCAGATTCTGCAGCGCCACAACCAACATTAACCTGAAAAACACCTTATAAAAATTTTTGTCCTTTGTAAAAAATGTCTCCATATTTTATAATCCCTCATTAAACAAAAAAGGTCAGAAACCTTTATCTGATTTTTGACCTCAAAGACTATACCTTATTATAACTTTTTTCCAAGTCTAGAGCGTGTTTGAAAAATGCTTTCCGCAAGATGCGCGTCATAATTTGTGGGAATGATTTTTCAAACACGCTCTAAGACTATTCTTATACTAACGCTAAAAGACAAGTCTTACAATTCTTTTTTCGGTCTTCGCAGAAATACTGAAACCAGTCAAGCTGCTGTTTACACACCACTATCCCGAGACATACAAGCTAAAATTCCATTGCCGCAGGCAAACTGGAATGAATTTTGGCTATGTTACTGAGAACGGAGTGAACAGTAACGATTAATGAACATCTACCCATGTATGAGTTTGTGCTGATTTAAGGATTGCATCTGAAATCAGTTCTATTTCATATCCATCTTCAAAATTCGGGCTTGCCTGTGTATCGTTTGCAATAGCATTGAAGAAATCATAACATTCCACAATTTTAGTTTCTGTATAACCAATACCAAGAGCAGGAATTGGCCACAGTCCATTTCCATATGGATGATTTGGTCCTGTATAGATCGTTCTGAATCCTCGACGATCGTCCGGATCACTGGCAAAGCATACCTGCAGCTCATCTCGACGTTCATAATTGAAATATAAAGAGCCTAATGTTCCATGGATTTCAAATGTAATATAATTATTTCTTCCCCATGCATTTCTTGTTGCTTCAATGCTTCCAAAGGCTCCATTTTCACATTCGATCATAAACATACACTGATCATCTACATCTACTGCTTTTTTCGGTGTATCCTTGTTAAGACGTGCATTTCCAAGACTATCGGTAAGTCCGCTCTGAACCGGACGTTCCGGAATATAGGTTGCTGTTCTTGCATTTACCTTTTTAAAGTCTCCTACCAGAAATCTCAGCATATCTACCACATGAGTTCCTATATCACCAAGAGCTCCGCTTCCGCAAATATTCTTCTGGAATCTCCAGGACAGCGGAGATTCCGGATCAGCTGACCAATCCTGTAAATAAGTTCCTCTGAAATCAAGGATCTCACCAATAGCGCCTTCTTCAATATATTTTTTAGCCAGCTGAACAGCCGGTGTTTTTCGATAGTTGAAAGCTACTAATGTTTTAATATTATTTTCTTTTGCAGTAAGATACATTTCTCTGGCCTGATCAACAGTTAATGCCAGTGGTTTTTCACAGATAATATGTTTTCCTGCCTTTGCAGCTGCAATTGCAATTTCAGCATGAACATTATTCGGAGTGCAGATATCCACAACATCAATCTCCGGATTATTTACAACATCATGCCAATCTGTAGAATAAGATTCAAAAGCAAACTTATCTTTAGCTTCTCTGGCAATTGCTTCATTCATATCAACGATCATTTTTTTGACCGGAATGATTGGTGCCGGCCAGAAAAACATAGGCATACCAGCATATGCAATGGAATGAGCTTTAGCCATAAATCCTGCACCAATCAAACCGACATTCATTTTTTTAGGACTTGCATTATTCTGATCCATTTTTATTCTCCTTTCCGTCCGGCTGCGAAATCAACCAACGAAATTTCTTAAATATTTTGCTGACAGCTTCACTGCTTTTTTAGCATTATCAAGACTGCCTTCAAAAGCCTTATCTTCTACTTCAATTACACTGTAGCCCTGATAACCAATGTCTGTTAATGCTGATACATATTTGCCCCAGTCAACATCTCCAAGACCACATAATTTCGGTGACATGTATTTCAAAGGATATGCCATAATACCAACATCATTTAATTTATCCTGGTATATTTTGATATCTTTGTAATGCACATGGAAAATCTTATCTTTAAACTCGTAAATTGGTTTAATGTAATCAATCTGCTGCCATACAAAATGAGAAGGATCATAATTTAAGCCAAGATTATCGTACGGAAGTACTTCAAATACTTTTCTCCAGTTTTCCGGAGAAGTCATCAGATTCTGTCCTCCCGGCCATTCGTCTGCAGTAAACCACATAGGACAGTTTTCAATAGCGATTTTTACGCCTTTTTCCTTCGCATATTCCAGGATCGGAGGCCATACTTCTTTTACAATTTCCAGGTTTTCTTCAACATTTTTGTCCGGTACTCTTCCAAGAAATGTTGTAACCATATTTACATTTAACATACTGCTGGCATCTATCAATGCATAAATATGATCAATATACTGTTTTCTCTTTTCCAGATCCGGATCAAGTGTATTTGGATAGTATCCCAGAGATGAAATCTCTACATTTCTCTCTTTACAGTACTGGATGATTTCTTTAGCTTTTTCTTCTGTTAATGCTTCCGCATCAATATGACATACACCAGCATAGCGTCTCTTAGCCCCACCTGTATTTGGCCAGCAGGCAACTTCAAGACATTCCAGCTGATTCTCTGCTGCAAAGTCAACTGCTTCTTCAAATGTTGTACCTTCAAGAATTGCTGTTAAAAGTCCAAACTTCATAGTCAATTTCCTTTCATCAAATATTTACATCAACACTCTGATTTGTCTCACTTGAAAGCCTGGCTGCCTCCAGAATTTTCATTTGACGTATGGTATCCTCCGTTTTCACCAGGAACTCTCCTTCTCCCTTCAATGCAGCAATAAGACTATTCCAGAAACACATAGTCGTATCGCCTTCATTTGGCAGAGGAATTTTCTCTTTATAAAGATTGTCCAGAGGTGCTAACGTCAGACTGGGCGCAACGCTTCCCCTTTTCGATAACTCTTCAACATCTACTTCTGTTTTCAAACGAACAATGCTTCCGTTTTCTCCTGTCATATCATCCAGACGCAAAGTTCCTCTGTTGCCAAGTGCAAACCATCGCGGCATTTCACATAAAGCAAATGTTGTCAAGACGATTTTTGCATATACATTATTTGAGAATGTTAAATTTAATTCCACATAATCTTCCACATCTTCTACAAGAATTGATCTCAGCCTGCATTCGATACGAATCACCTTTTCCTCCGGAAACAACTGTAAATATTGGTCGATCAGATGTGTTCCCCAATCGTTCAATAAGCCTCCACCGGATTTTTCTCTGCCACGCCATCCGAAAAGGATTCCTCTTTCTCCATGAACACGTGACTCTATGGTATGAACATCACCGATCACATGGCTGTCGATCACTTCTTTTAACATCAGATAATCTCTGTCAAAGCGTCTCGGCTGATGTACTGTGAATTTTTTTCCTGTTTTATCAGATATAGCAATTATCTCTTCAAGTTCTTTCATATTCATGGCCACCGGTTTCTCACATAAAACGTGGAAACCGGCAGTCATTGCCTGAGTGGCATAATATGCACGTTCTTCGATTTTAGTTGCCACGATGACAAGATCCATAGTTTCTTTGAAAAATGTTTCCAGCTGTTTTTCCGAATATACATGATATCCATCAGACAGACCTTCTTCTCGTCGTCTTTGTTCTTTATCAAGAATTGCAACTACACTTGCCTGACCACTTTGAACTATCTTTTTTTTATGGAACTGGCCCATATAGCCATATCCGATTATTCCAACTCTTATCATCGCGTTTTTCCTACTTAATTACGCACATTTATTTAACTTTAACCCAGGAACCTGTTTCATTAGACTCAAGAATTGCATCACAAACTCGATCCAGTCTGTATCCAACACCAAAGTTAGTAGATGGCTGATATCCTTCCACAATTGCTTTTCCAAATTCATACATTTCAATTGCTTTTAACTCACCATATCCAATATTCATACCCGGAATGTTCCATGTTACATCGCCATGTGGGTTTGCAGGACCTGTGTAGATTGTTTTAAATCCTCTTTCTCCATCCTGATCTTCCATTCCATAGCATACATTCAGCTCATTCAGACGTTCATAGCACCAGGAAATGCTTCCCTTTGTTCCATGAACCTCTAATGTAATATAGTTGTTTCTTCCCCATGCCATTCGTGTTGCTTCGCAGCTTCCGATAGTTCCATTTTCAAATTTCAGAAGTGTTGTTACCTCGTCGTCAACATCAACCGGTTTTCTCTTTGCATCCGGTCCTAATTTTACAGTACCAAGAAGGTCAACTCCGCCCTCCTGTACCGGACGTTCAGTGATATATGTTTTAACAATAGAAACAACTTCAGAAATATTTCCTGCAAGATACTGAGCAATATCCAGTGCATGTGTAGCAATATCACCAAGTGTTCCTGATCCGGCAGTTGCTTTTTCAAATCTCCAGGATAATGGAGAAGATGGGTCTGCAGACCAGCTCTGAAGATACTGAGTTCTGATATTTGTCAGCTCGCCAAGTCTTCCGGATTCAATGATCTTTTTCGCTTCATCAATTGCAGGTACACGACGGTACTGGTAACCATTCATGGAAACTATACCTTTTTTCGCTGCCTCTGCTGCTGCTTCAGCCATTGCTTTCGCATCTTCGGTTGTGGATGCGATCGGTTTTTCACAGATTACATGTTTTCCGGCTTTTAATGCTGCAATGGAAACTGCTGCATGTTCACTATTAGGTGTACAAACACTTACAATATCGATTTCAGGATCATTGATAATATCCATCCAGTCTGTACATGCTTTTTCAAATCCATATCTTTCTTTGAAATCCTCTGCGATTTCAGGAACAATGTCGCATACTGTTTTAAATACAGGGATAAATGGTGCATCTGTAAAAAGTTTTGGCATGTTTGAAAATGCTACCATGTGTGCTTTTCCCATAAAACCAGCGCCTACTAAACCAATGTTCATTTTTTTCATGATCTAACCCTCCGTAATCATCATAATATAAATATTTTTTTAATTTTTGATTTTAATCACATATATCAATCTTTACTTTTATAAATCTTCTTTAATTAATTTGATTTCTTTCTCTGCGCCAGGTTGCTAAGTGCAACTGCTGCAATGATAATAAAACCATTTACCATCTTCTGCTGTGCAGATGAGAGGTTTGCAAGAATCAAAGCATTGCTGATCATTCCCATAAGAATAGATCCTGCAAGAGCTCCAATCATAGAACCACTTCCACCTGCCATAGATGCTCCACCGAGAACAACCGATGCGATTACAGACATTTCGTCACCGTCACCAAAGGAATATCTTCCTGACTGCATACGTCCTGCATACAGAACACCTGCAAAAGCAGAAAGTGCTCCGGATAACATAAAGACATACATCTTGATTCTCTGTACTTTTATTCCTGAATACTGAGCAGCCATCTGATTTCCACCTGTTGCCAGAGTATGTTTTCCAAATGGTGTTCTGTTGAAAAGTATATAACCTAAAATGTAGAATAAAATAGTCCAAAGGATCAGAACAGAAATAGGTCCCACAAATCCTGTACCGAATATAGTATTAAATACTGTATTTGAAATCGGCACTGCCTCTGTATTTGTAATCCACATTGCTGCACCTCGGATCACCTGCATCATTCCCAAAGTAGCAAGGAAAGCAGGAAGTCCTAATCTGGTTACAAGCAAACCATTAATGACACCTACTACGACACCAAAAATCAGGGCAACAATAAGAGCAAGGAAAATATTGTTGGTAGACTTTAAAACCAGAGCCACTAACATGGCACTCATTGCTGTGTTAGAACCAACTGTCAGGTCAATCTGGCCTGCACTTAACACAAACACACCGGCTACTGACATAATTGAGATCATAGCTGTCTGTCTTAAAATGTTTAAAAGGTTCTGTGTGCTGGCGAAACCGTTATCTCTTAATGTAATTGCGAAGAATACAAATACAACTGCCAGAACGATATACACCATATATTTGCTCATCTGTATTTTTTTATTATTTCCTCTGGATTGCATGTTGCAGTTCCTCCTCTTTCATAAGTTCTTTGCGGCCTATTCTTCCTGTGATCTTTCCATCAAAAATTGTTATGATGTCATCACAGATTGCCATCATTTCTGCTAATTCGGATGAAGCAAAAATTACTGCGCCACCCTTATCCGCAAACTCTCTGATAATAGATATGATCTCACCTTTCGCAACGATATCAACACCTGCTGTAGGCTCATCAAACATAAAAATTTTAGGATTGGAATTTAACCATTTTGCAATAACAATCTTCTGCTGGTTTCCACCTGAGAGCAGCCTGATCTCCTGATTCATATTGTCGGCTACAACTCCCAGATCCTGGATATTTTTTTCAACGATATCATGTGCTGCCTTATCATCATTAAATATCCCATTTTTTACCAACTGGGCAGAAATCGGAAGAATAGCATTTTCTTTAATGGTATGCGAAAGTACCAGTCCTTCTTTTCTTCTGTCTTCCGGAACCAGTGCAAAACCACAGGCTACTGCATCGGAAGGATTTTTGATTTCAACTTTTTTACCTTCCAGTTCAATACTTCCACTTACAGCCTTTCTAAGACCAAACAGAGTTTCCATGATTTCCGTTCTGCCGGCTCCCATCAGACCGGCCAGACCAAGAATCTGGCCGGGTTTGATGCTAAAGTTGATATCATCGATTTTGTCATTAATTTTTAAATGTTTTACAGTAAGAAGATCCTCTGCGTTGCAATCATACTCTCTGGGAACATACTCAAACTTTGTTTCTTTTGCTTCATTTCCCATCATTTGAGCTACGATCTCTTCCATTGTCAGATTTTCTACTTTTTCTGTAATTACCTTTTTCCCATCTCGAATAACTGTTACTCTGTCACATATTTCAAGTATTTCGTTCATTCTGTGAGAAATATAAACCATGGATACGCCTTCTTCTTTCAGCTGACGGATCATCTTAAATAAGAACTCCGTTTCTGAATCAGATAAAGCTGCAGATGGCTCATCAAAAACTAAAATAGATGCATTCTTGGAAACGGCTTTGGCAATTTCTACCATCTGACACAAACCAACACTCAGTTCTGAAACCGGTGTACCCGGATCTAAATCCAGACCTAATCGTTTTAAAACCTTCTCTGTTTCCTGTTTCATCAATTTAACATCTCGCATACCATGCTTTTTCAGCTCATATCCCAGAAATATATTTTCTGCGATCGTCAGGCTCGGAACCAGGGACATCTCCTGGAAAATCATAGCGATTCCATTTTCTTTTGCATCATTTGTGCTTTTAATTTCTTTTTCTTCACCCTTTATGATGATTTTTCCACTGTCTTTTGTGTAAACACCGGTCATAATCTTCATCAGAGTGGATTTTCCGGCTCCATTACCGCCAACAAGAGCATGCACTTCACCTTTTGCAAGATCAAAATCAACGCCTTTTAATACGTTTACTGCACCAAAAGATTTTACAATCTGCTCCATTTTTAAAATGCTTTGGCTCATTTTGTTCCCCTATCTATTATTTGAAATTGTCTTACTCTACATAAGCTTCTTTTAACCAGTCTGGTGTTTCAACATGATATACATCTGTATATGCTTCCAGTACATTCTCATGAGTAACTGTTTCAGCAGGAACAGCTACATAAGAAGGTGTTTCTTCGCCAAGAAGTGCCAATGCTGCCAGTTTTGCCTCTGCAACACCCTGATCATATGGCATCTGAGCACCACCACCTGCAATATTTCCGGATGCGATCTCACGCGCTACGTTATTACCAAGGTCATTACATGCCAGAGTAACTTTTCCTTCCATACCAGCTGCTCTTACAGCGGAAAGAACACCTTCCATAGGCACATCCCAGCTTGCATAAATACCATCAATGTTCGGGAACTGTGTAAGAATAGCATCTCCCTGTTCAGCACAGCCGGATTCATCTGTGAAGCCCTGCTCTGTTACAATTTCAATATCCGGATAATTTTTCATTGCATCGCGGAAACCTTCATCACGCTGGTTTGTAGGAGCAAAGTTTGCATCATAGTAAACCATTGCAACTTTTCCTTTTCCGCCTAAAGCATCTCCAAGAACAGTTCCTGATGCATATCCATTACCATAGTTATCTGCAGATACAACGCTTACATAGTCTTTTCCTGCTTCCAGACCATCAGCTCTCTGATCCATGAAAACAATTTTAATACCAGCTGCTGCTGCCTGTTTGTAAGCATCTGCTGTTGCAGTAGCATCTGTAGGAATTGAAACGAGAATATCAGGTTTTTTTGCCATAACTGTTTCAATATTAGATACCTGTGTTTCTGCTGAGAAGTTAGCATCTGTTACAGCCACAATTTCAATACCAAGTTCTCCAAAAGTATCTTCCAGTCCCTTCTGCTGAGAAGTTGACCAGTCGTTTCCGCCATAGTGCAGACAGATTGCAGCTGTATATCCGCCTTCTTTGATCTGTGCGATCTGATCATCTGTCAGTTCAATAGTGGAGGCATCTACTGCCGCTTCACCATCCGGTCCCACAGAACGGATTTCTGCAGCCTGTACATTCCCTGCTAATGCCATTGTTAATAAAGTAGCTGTTGCAAGCATTCCTACTAATTTTTTTTTCATTTTGTTATCCCCCAATTAAAATTAATAATTAAAAATTAAAATAATAAACCTTTTAAGTATTCATAAGACTGTTTACAATCCGCAACCGGATCATTTGGCCATGCATCACATTCTACTAACCAGTCTCCATCATAGCCTTTGCTCTTTACATATTCGATGACACCTTTGTTATCAACATTTCCTGTTCCAAGAGGTGCAAATGTACCATTATCATGGAGATCTTTCAGATGAATGAAAGCAATTCTGTCATAGTATTTTTTGATAAAGGTTAACGGATCATAACCGCCGGCTTTTAAGTGTGCCAGGTCCGGACAAACCTTGATATCAGATGCTGCAAAGAGTGCATCGATCTCTTCCGGTTTCTCAGCGATAGATCCAAGATGAGGATGGAAACATGCTACAAGTCCATACTCTTCTGTAATTTCCATTGCTTTTGAAAGGCCTTTTGCGAGAAGTTCCACATCACCCGGCTGGATTCCTTTTCCTCTGATAGCACCACCACAGATTACAAAGTATTTGACGCCAACCTTTGCTGCCATTTCAGCAACTGCTCTTAAGTGAACCATTTCGTCTTCCAATGCGTCCTGATAAATGAAATTTGCTCCTACACAAACACTCATCATATCCGCACCGTATTTGGCCAGCATATCAATTAACACCTGTGGATCATCCGCATAATTTGTAAGATTGCCTTCCAGAACTTCGATACTCTTAAATCCAATCTTGGTAATCTGCTCTAATGTAGCCTCATCATCTGTCATTGTTACGTAACGAATATCCTTCACACTAGTTACTCCACCGCCGGCACCAACAAGTGGTCCAAAAGCATTTGTCATATACCCAATTTTCATTTCTGCACCCTATACCTTTCGTTTTTCTATATTTTTCTGATTGGTTAAATTTACGTAAATTTATTGTAGCTTTACTATATCATTTATTCTATTTGCTGTCAATCCTAAGGTTGGTATTATCATTCACTTCGGCACTTTTCACATTTATCCCCTTTTGTTTTTGTTTATTTTTCTATATTTAACTATATTTTTCTCGCAAATAAAGAAACAGGATCTGACATTCTATTTTCACATATCTAATAGAAGTCGATCCTGTTTCTATTTTTCTATAATCGTCTTATATTTTTCTATATTTCATTCAGGCAAGTCCAGTTTAAAGCCTGTTTAATCTCTTCAGGCAAAGGCTCTTTATACGATTTCTGCCAGACTTTCTGCAGATTATACCGATCCACATACACCGGTTCCACGCCAATATAGGACGGCACCACTTCGTCCAGAAGAGCTTTCACTGCAACAGTCGCAACTGCCTCTCCCTGTTCGTACGGCATCTGTGCACTGATCGCTTTTACCATTCCGCCCTTAGCCAGGTTTAATGCAATGTTATATTCCAGGTCACCGGTTGATACAATAACATCTTCTCTTCCCATATCTGTCAGGGCATTCAATACATATTTTGCCGGTGCATCCCAGGAAACATAAATTCCCTCAATCTGAGGATGTTCGTCTAACATTTGTTTTGTTAATTCATATGTTTCTTCTGCTTTGACAAAGGTTTTCGTATCGCAGATTTTTAATTCCGGAAATTCCTCCACAATGATCTGCTCTGCAGCACTGTCTCTTTGTCTGGTGGCATAGAAATCTTCTGATTTATGTTTCATCATGCCAACATTTGTTAAACGCATTTTTCTCAGATTTTCGCCAAGTCCCCGGCCAATATTTCTTCCGTGAGAACGCTCATTGACAGAAATACAGCTTACATAATCATTCGCCTTAAAACCATTTGGTATATTAGACATAAATATCATTTTTGTTTTTCCACTTGCAATCTCATGGTACGCCTGTGATGTGATTTTTGTGTCTGTTGGAATTGATATCAAGATATCCGGTTCCAGAAGCTTAAGGCTTCTAAGCTGCTTTGACTGCAATTCCGGATCAAAATGAGCATCTACAACTGCAATAATCTGAATATTAAATTTATCAAATATATTACGAATTCCTTCTTCCAGAAGCAGAGAATGGGATTTTCCTGAATAATGAAAAGACATTGCCGCAGTAAATGTATGTCTCTGACATTCTTCCTGCTCTTCTTCTGTCAACACTAAATCTGATATATCTCCTGCCCTTTCACCAAATGGTCCTCTTCCAATCCCGCTGGTAGAACGTCTGACGCAAAGCTGATTAGGAAGCAAAATAGTCTTCGCTTCACTTTTTTCTGACTGCGTTTGAATTTCTTTAATTCTATCCTGAATACACAAAAAGGCCTCTTTACAGATCTGACCTACATCCTGTTTCACAGTAGTAGTCGGTGGATTTATCAGGGTTGCCCAGGAAAAATCATTAAAGCACACAACCGAAAGATCTTTTGGACACTCGATTTCATGCTCGGAAATATAATTATAAACATGATATATGGTATCCAGATTAGCCACAAAAATAGCAGATGGCTGGTGTACATCATTCAAAAGCTTATCCAGGGCAATCTTTACAGATACTTTACCTTTCAGATCATCAACAATATATTGATCCTGAATCGGAATCTGATTATCCCGCAATGCCCGTTTATACCCTTCAATCCGCTCACGATTAAATTCCCTGTCTTCACTGCCGCACAAAATCGCAATATTTTCATGTCCCGAACGAATCAGATGCATAGTCGCCTTATAAGCACCCTCTTCATTCGCAGTGCTTACCCTGTCACACGCCACACCCGGAATGCTGTTTCCAATGATCACAACAGGCACAGAAACTGAATTAAGTATTTCACTAAGTTTTTCTGTTGCTACAGAAGCAGTAACAAAAATACCCTTCATTTTTGAGGAATTAATCAAACTGCAGGTTAAAAACTCCAGCATTCCTTCACTTTCTATACTTACACGAACCAGTTCACATCCCTGCTCCCCTGCCAGTTTACGTAATTCCTGCTCAACAGAACTGTCAAAGTGGGCAAAAGGAGATGATGTAAGATAGAGATAAAACTCCGGTCCTGCATCTACTACAATTGCTTTCTGCTCCTCCATCAGCATCTTATTTTTTTTCCGCTCTTTTTCCTGCATTTTCTTTTTTACCACAAAATTTGGAGGAGTTTCTGCATTTGCAATCGCTTCTTCAACTCGTTTACGTAATTCAGGACTGACAAAACGTGTATTATTAACAACATGCGATACCGTTGCAACCGATACGCCTGCCGCATTTGCAATATCTTTAATAGTTGCCATATTTTTTCCTCTTATCATTTTATCTCTTAGCTATCATTTTTATTATAAAATGTCCTACTCAAAATAGCAACTATTATTCTGTTTACAAATTTCATGTTACTGTTCAGAGGTATGCATAAGTCATTGTAAAAAATGACGAAATTTATTTTTTTATTTTGTGGATAACCATTCG
>NZ_JADPGO010000035.1:0-39187 GCF_015668165.1 Blautia sp. 1001283B150304_161114_C9
ACAAGCCAAAATTCCATTGCCGCAGGCAATCTGGAATGAATTTTGGCTACGTTACTGAGAACGGAGTGAACAGTAACGATTTTAGACTAAATTATTTCTATAGAAAAATAACAAAATATAGACAAAAACTATATGTATATATAAATAATTGATATAAGAAAATTTATTGACAGATTTATATGAAAAATATATACTACTATTCATATCAAAACACTATGGAATTACTAAAAACAGGGAAACGATATATCACAGAAAACATACCGTTAGTCCGGAGATTATTATATTTTACAAGGGGAATATGCTCATGGAATTTCAGACTAAATTATTACACGGAAAAGCAGTAGACAATTATGCGAATGGTTCAACAGTGCCGCCTATCAGCCTGGCAAATGCTTTTGCATATGAATCTTCAGAACAGTTGGAAAAAGTATTCCAGAATCGGGCACCGGGATTTGCATATACCAGGATTGCGAATCCGACAGTAGATGCGTTTGAGCGAAGAGTAAATGAATTAGAAGGCGGGATTGGAGGTGTAGCCTGTTCCTCCGGAATGTCAGCGGTTACATTATCATTACTTAATATCCTGCAGGCAGGGGATGAGGTAATCGCAGGAAGTGCATTGTTCGGAGGTACACTGGATCTGCTTCATGATCTGGAGGCATTCGGAATCAAAGTACATTTTATACCGAGGGTAGAGAAGGCGCTGATCGAGCCGTTTCTTACAGATAAGACCAGAGCAGTGTTTGGTGAAATAGTAGGAAATCCCGCACTGAATGTAATGGATGTCCGGGAAACAGCAGATTTTCTTCATGGAAAAGGAGTACCGCTGATTGTAGACAGCACAACTTCGACTCCGTATCTGCTTAATCCGATTCAGTATGGTGCGGATGTAGTGGTGCATTCTACTTCTAAATATATAAATGGAAGTGGAGATGCCATCAGTGGAATTATCATTGACAGCGGAAACTTTTCCTGGAGTCCGGAACGTTATCCGGGAATGAAGGAATATAAGAAATACGGAAAGTTTGCTTATCTTGTGAAACTGAGGAACGGAATCTGGCGAAACATGGGCGGCTGTCTGGCTCCGATGAACGCTTATCTGAATATTATCGGAATGGAGACACTTGGTCTTCGTATGGAGCGGGTCTGTAATAACGCTTTCCGGCTTGCCCAGGCACTGGAGAAGCTGGAAGGTGTATCTGTCAACTATCCGCTGCTGGAGTCCAGTCCATATCATGAACTGGCAGAAAAACAGCTTAGTGGAAAGGGCGGAGCGATTCTGACTATCCGTGCAGGTTCCAAAGAACGGGCGTATAAGCTGATCAATCATCTGAAATATGTAAAGATTGCAACCAATATCGGTGATGTGAGAACTCTGGTAATTCATCCGGCGTCTACAATTTATATCCACAGTACGCCGGAGGCAATGGAAGAGACTGGAGTGTACGACGACACAATCCGTATCAGTGTGGGTATCGAAGATATAAAAGATCTGATACAGGATTTCACAGAGGCAGTGGAGAGCCTTGGAGAAGAATAATTCATAATATACACATTATCAGGCGCTTTGGTCGGAACATGATAGTAACCGGACAGAGGCGCTGGTTTAAAAACAGAATAACTGACAGACAGTCAGAGATAAGAGAAGCCCCGGAAGTTCAGGAGTGTCCAGTTAAGTGGAACTCGATGATCTTCCGGGCTTCTTTTTGCAGCAAAATTTTTTCAGATATTGAATCTGTTTCCGAAACCGTTTCGTTATAAAAAATAGCGGTTAAAAATTAACAACTATCTGCGGGCGCGTTTTTCAATCAGTCCAAGGAGTCCGTACAGGATAATAGCGATGATGCACAGAATGATAATGGACATCAGTACCCAGGTAAGCTTAAAGGTCTGGCTGGAATAGATGATCAGGTAGCCAAGCCCTTTTCTGGCACCGATAAATTCGCCTATGATAACACCAACCAGACACAGACCAATATTAACTTTCATAACACTGAGCAGTAACGGCACAGAAGACGGAAGAATAATCTTCATAAGCTTTTCTTTCTTCCCACCGCCCAGCGTCTCAATCAGCTTCAGTTTTTCCGGGTCAGCTTCGCCAAAACCTGTATACAGATTCAAAATCGAACCAAAGATAGCAACCGACATACCGCAGACAATAATCGTCCGTTCGTTGGCACCAAGCCATACAATAAGCAAAGGTGCCAGAGCAGATTTCGGAAGGCTGTTCAGTACTACGAGATAAGGCTCTGTGATCTTCGCAAGTCTGGGACAGGTCCACAGCAGAACTGCCATCCCTGCACCCAGAACAACAACGAACAGAAAACTGACCAGTGTTTCCGTAATTGTAACAGAGAGATGGGGAAAAATAGAGCCGTCTCTGCACATACTGCAGAAGCTGTGCCAGATCATTACCGGACTGCTGAAGATAAAAGAATCGATCAGCCCGGTCCTGGCGGAGATTTCCCACAACACCAGAAAGAAAAGAAGAATAAATATCCGCAAAAAAAGAACAAGTTTCTTTTCTCTTTTCTGATGTCGGATATACTGTTGCTGATGATATGAGATTTCAGACATCATGATTCAGCTCCTTCCAGATAAGATTGAAATAAGATTTAAATTCAGGCGCATTTCTGGAAGCCATAGGAGTACGGTTTTCCAGATCAAAACAAATTGGCACAATCTTACGAATAATGGCAGGCCTTGGAGAAAGAATGATAACCCGGTCTGCCATGCTGATCGCTTCTGAAATATCATGGGTGACAAGGATCGCAGTCTTTTTTTCCTGACGCAGGATTCTGCCGATATCATCACTTACGCTGAGTCTGGTTTGAGAGTCAAGTGCAGAGAACGGTTCATCCAGCAGAAGAAGTTCCGGCTTTAATGCCAGAGTACGGATCAGTGCAGCTCTCTGGCGCATTCCTCCGGACAATTCAGACGGATGAGCAGAGCGGAATTTGTCCAAACCGTAATCTGAGAGAAGCTGATTTACATAAGCAAGTTTTTCGGCAGTGAGTTCCCTGCGGATTTCCAGTCCGAGAAGAACATTTTTATAAATTGTCCGCCACTCCAGCAGATGATCCTTTTGCAGCATATATCCGATACGGCAGTCACCGGAAGTTACCGGCGTGCCGTCCAGAAGAATCTGTCCCTGTTCCGGCCGGAGCAGACCACAGATCAGATTCAGCAGCGTGGACTTTCCACAGCCTGACGGCCCGACGATGGCGAGAAATTCACCTGGCATCAGTTGAAAGGATATATGAGAAAGGGCAGGGGTTTCCCCTGATAAACTGTGGTAGGAGAGACTGACATCTGTAATATCCAGCAGTGGTTTCATACAGATACCTCCATATTCGGTGAATAGTATAGTAACGAATATTTGTTACTGTTCACACACCAACTATCCCGCTAGTGCGCCGACAAGTTGATTCTTGAAACAATCTTGCAGGATAAATTTTCTTATTTCAAGGCGGAGGAAGGAGGCGTAGCGGTGGCTACGGCGACCGACGACAACGCGGAAATAAGAAATTTAGACGCAAGATTGTTCGAGAAATCAACTTGTTGGCACACTAGGTGTTTTGGCATGAATATGCCAAAATCCCGAGACATACAAGCCAAAATTCCATTGCCGCAGGCAATCTGGAATGAATTTTGGCTACGTTACTGTGAACGGAGTGAACAGTAACGAATATTTTCATAATTTATGATATGCAGAAATGTCAGGGTATGATATAATAGATAAACTATAGTATTTTTGCTGCGATAGTATTTGAGGGCAAATGTTCTGTAAGGAATACGTTACTGTTTACTATGTGTTTCATATCAGAAATATACATATATCAGACACTGTGACATATATGAATCGGGTATAGAAATCAGACGAATGCTGTAAAAAACTGTATAAGAAAGTGTAAGCAAATGAGAAACAAAAAGAAAGCAATATTTAACACCATTTTTCTGATCCTTATATTTTCCATTACCGTATATATGGTATTTAAGGGAGAGGATCTGGGAGAGATTATTCATACAGTACGGCAGGCAGATCCGGTTTACTTACTGATCAGCGTGGTTTGTGTGGTACTGTTCATACTTGGCGAGTCTGTAATTATCTTCTATATGATGCGGACTCTCGGAGCAAAAGTAAAGATGGGGCATTGTGCTCTGTATTCTTTTGTGGGATTCTTTTTCAGCTGTATCACACCGTCTGCATCCGGCGGACAGCCAATGCAGATTTATTTTATGAAAAAGGACAAACTTCCGATTCCTGTCACTACGCTGGTCCTGATGATTGTCACGATTACTTATAAAGCGGTTCTGGTAGTGATCGGAATTGTAATCTGGATTTTTGGCAGAGGCTTTCTGGAAGGATATCTTGGCCAGTACATGTGGGTGTTTTACCTGGGTGTAGGTCTGAATATTTTCTGCGTTACTTTCATGATGATCCTTGTATTTGCACCTGGACTGGCGAAATGGATCATGGTAAAAGGTCTGAAACTTATTGAACATTTCCGTTTCCTTAAGCCAAAGACAACCCGGCTTGAGAAACTGGAAGCGTCTATGGATCAGTATCATGAAACTGCGGCTTTCTGGGCAAGTCACAAGCTGGTGATCCTGAAAGTGTTCCTGATCACTATGGCGCAGAGGATTTTGTTATTTACAGTTACATACTGGGTATACCGTTCGCTGGGATTTCATGGATATTCCATCATAACCCTTACGATTTTGCAGTCTGTCATATCTGTCTCTGTTGATATGCTGCCTTTACCCGGAGGAATGGGAATCAGTGAGTCTCTTTATCTGGTGATGTTTGCACCGGTTTTCGGAGAAGCATTACTTCCTGCAATGCTGCTCAGCAGAGGAATTTCCTATTATGCACAGATGCTTATCAGTGCAGTGATGACCTGTGTGGCGTATTTCATAATAGGAAGAAAAGAACAAGAAGAAAAGTAGGGGGAGAAAATATGTTTTTAGGAATTTATGATTATACGGTAATATTGACTTATATAAGCCTGGGAATTTCCGTATTTGGAATTACCAGGGCTCTGGAGGGGGATTTTAAGGTTGCGATTTTCTGTCTGGCACTTTCCGGACTGTGTGATATGTTTGACGGAAAGATAGCCAGAACAAAGAAGAACCGTACGGATGATGAGAAGAATTTCGGGATTCAGATCGATTCCTTATGTGATGTGGTCTGCTTTGGTATTTTTCCGGCAATGATCTGTTACTGTCTGGGTGTGAATACACCGGCGGGGATTGGGGCGCTTATTTTTTACAGTGTGGCATCTGTCATCCGCCTTGCATATTTTAATGTTTCAGAAGCAAAGAGACAGAATGAGACTTCTGAGAACAGACAGTATTATCAGGGGCTTCCGATCACATCCATGGCGATCATCCTGCCGTTCCTTTATCTGATGAGAAGATATTGCGGACTCTATTTCCTGATCGTGATACATATTGCAGTGATTATCGTGGGACTGCTTTTTATTCTGGATATCAAGGTAAAAAAACCTCAGAATCCGGTACGTATCCTGCTGGTTGCAGTCGTGGCACTTGCACTTGCGAAGATGTTCCGTTTGATATAAAATAAATATAACTGTTGACTGGCCGCAGCGGTTCCCGGGAAACGGGGAGGCTGCGGTTATACTTTTATGGAGGGAAGATACGAATGAAGTATATTGACAGAAAAGGAAATATCACGATTGAAGAGAATGAGCAGGATAAATTCCTACGGCATTTATATAATGACCGGGGTGGCAGACTCTGCCTGAAACTCCTGATCAGACCTTTCGTGTCAAAGGCAGCGGGAGTCCTGCTTAACACCAGACTTTCTGCCAGATTTGTACCGGATTTTGTAAAAAACAACAAGATTGACCTGAGCATTTACGAAAAACAGAACTTCTCTTCATGGAATGACTTCTTTATAAGGCGCATCCGAAAAGAAGAACGCCCGATCGATATGCGCGAAAACATCCTGATCAGCCCCTGTGACGGAAAACTTTCCGTACACAGGATCAGCTCAGACTCACGTTTCAGCATCAAAGATACAGAATATACAGCAGGACAGCTTCTGAAGAATAAGGCAATTGCTGAGAGATACACAGGCGGCTATGCGCTGATTTTCAGACTGACAGTAGATGACTATCATCATTACTGCTATGTGGCAGATGGAAGAAAATCCGCGAATGTAACTCTGCCCGGCGTTTTCCACACAGTGAATCCTGCAGCAAACGATGTATATCCCATCTACAAAGAAAACGCCAGAGAATACACTCTGCTGAAAACAAAACAATTCGGAACCATCCTCATGATGGAAGTAGGCGCCATGATGGTAGGAAAAATCACAAATCTCCATAAAAATCCTGCCACAGTAAAGAAAGGCCAGGAAAAAGGCAACTTCGAATTCGGAGGTTCCACAATAATCCTCCTCATCCAGCCGGGAAAAGTCCGTATTGATTATGATCTGATCGAGAATACAGAAGAGGGATATGAGACTATCGTAAAAATGGGCGAACGAATAGGAGAGTGCAGGAAGTTAAAAAATACAAAGAATCATTACGAAGGCACAATAGAGAATACCTGAACAGGTATTCGCATTTTATTAAAAGATAATAAAAAGCATTTGTGAAGATGCAGAAAGGATATAATAATACTGTTGAATAAACGAAACTATCAGAAAGAACTGGAAAAACTTATAGATCAGGCGCAAAAAGATAACAAGATTCCAAGCCTGTTTCTCCACAGCTGCTGTGCACCCTGCAGCAGTTACGTACTGGAATACCTGTCGAAATATTTCAACATCACAGTATTCTACTACAACCCAAACATCTACCCGGAAGAAGAATATCGCAAACGAGTCCGCGAAATCACCCGTCTTGTAAACTCCATGGAATTTGAGCATCCTGTCAAACTGATAGAGGGTCACTACGACCCACAGGAATTCTTCCGGATGGCAAAAGGCCTCGAAGACGTACCCGAAGGTGGCGAACGCTGCTTCAAATGCTACCGCCTCCGCATGGAAGAAGCAGCAAAACTGGCAGAAGAGGGCGGCTATGACTATTTTACCACCACCCTTTCCATCAGCCCTCTGAAAAACGCAGCCAAGATCAACGAAATCGGTGAAGAACTGGCAGAAATCTACCACGTCCAACACCTCCCATCCGACTTCAAAAAAAAGAACGGCTACAAACGTTCTATTGAGCTCTCCCACGAATACGACCTCTACCGTCAGAACTACTGCGGTTGCGTCTATTCCTGAAGAGAGGCTGAAAACAGAAAATAAAGCAGTAACCACAATTATGTAACATATAGCCAATACCCAGTGAAGAAAAAGAAGGTGTGTTGGGGCGCATTTGAGGGTTCTTGTAATTCTTGGTATTCGGGAATCTGCGTTATGAGCCGACCGTCTCACGTGTCTGAGCGAAGTTTGCAACGGAGCGAGTTTGAGAGGGCGGCTCATGGTTTTAGCAGATTCCCGAATGCCTTAGAATTACAGGGTTCCGAAACTAAGCCCCAACACACCTTCTTTTTCTTCACGTACCTTTTGAATGATTCCAAACTAACTACTTTGCAATACTGAAAAAATATGTTACACTAACACGTAAAAGCAATAATACCAAAAATAAAGAAGAAACGAGGAATAACACAATGGCACAGCTTTGGGGCGGACGTTTCACAAAAGAAACAGACAAACTTGTATATAACTTCAACGCATCCATCTCCTTTGACCAGAAATTCTACGAGCAGGACATCAGAGGCAGCAAAGCACACGTAGCAATGCTCGCCAGACAGGGAATCCTGACAGCAGAAGAAAAAGATCAGATCGAAGCAGGTCTTGACGGAATCCTTGCAGATGTAAGATCCGGCAAACTCGAGATCACATCCGAATACGAAGATATCCACAGCTTTGTAGAAGCAAACCTTATCGACAGAATCGGTGATGCAGGCAAGAAACTTCACACAGGAAGAAGCCGTAACGATCAGGTAGCCCTTGACATGAAACTCTATGTAAGAGATGAGATTGACGAGACAGACGAACTGGTAAAGAAACTTCTCGAAGCACTTCAGAAGATCATGGAAGAGAATGTCCACACATACATGCCAGGCTTCACACACCTCCAGAAAGCGCAGCCGGTCACACTGGCTCACCACGTAGGTGCATACTTTGAAATGTTTGTACGTGACAGAAGCAGACTTGCAGATATCCGTAAGAGAATGAACACCTGTCCTCTGGGGGCAGGCGCACTGGCAGGAACCACCTACCCGCTTGACAGAGAATATACAGCACAGCTTCTCGGTTTCGACGGCCCGACCAGAAACAGCATGGACTCTGTATCAGACAGAGACTATGTGATTGAGCTTCTGTCCGCATTCTCCACAATTATGATGCATATGAGCCGTTTCTGCGAAGAGATCATCATGTGGAACTCCAATGAATACCGCTTCGTAGAGATAGACGATGCCTACAGCACAGGCAGCAGTATCATGCCTCAGAAAAAGAACCCGGATATCGCAGAACTTGTAAGAGGAAAAACAGGACGTGTATACGGGGCATTAACATCTATCCTTACAACCATGAAAGGAATCCCTCTTGCATACAACAAAGATATGCAGGAAGACAAAGAACTTACATTTGATGCCATTGACACTGTAAAAGGATGTCTTGCCCTTTTCACGGGCATGATCTCCACTATGCAGTTCAACAAACAGAATATGGAAGCAAGTGCAAAGAATGGCTTTACAAATGCTACAGATGCAGCCGATTATCTGGTAAATCATGGAGTACCTTTCCGCGATGCACACGGCATTGTAGGCCGTCTGGTGCTTACCTGTATTGATAAAGGGATTTCTCTGGATGAACTTCCTCTTGAAGAATATAAAGCCATCAGCCCGGTATTCGAGAATGATATTTACGAAGCGATCAGTATGAAAACCTGTGTGGAAAAACGTATGACCATCGGTGCACCGGGACCTGACGTGATGGAGAAAGTGATCGTTGAGAACAAAAAATATCTGGAAGAAAATTAAAAAAATGCTTGCAATTTATTTTGGTTTGTTATAGTATGTACAAGAAAGACAGATGTACGCAATATAAGGACACCTGGATAAAAATGTCCGCGAAAGGGTAGAGACGCGGGCAGAAGATAAAGAGGAGAAAGATATTATGAGTGAAAAGCTTAGAGTCGGTATTTTAGGTGCTACAGGTATGGTAGGTCAGAGATTTATCTCTCTGCTTGAGAATCATCCATGGTTTGAAGTTGTAACTGTAGCTGCAAGTCCGAGAAGTGCAGGAAAGACATACGAAGAGGCAGTTGGAGGAAGATGGAAAATGGATACTCCAATGCCGGAGGGTGTCAAGAATCTTGTTGTTATGAACGTAAACGAAGTAGAGAAGGTTGCTGCAACAGTTGATTTCGTATTCTCTGCTGTAGATATGTCAAAAGAAGAGATCAAGAAGATCGAAGAAGAATATGCTAAGACAGAGACACCGGTTGTTTCCAACAACAGTGCTCACAGATGGACACCGGATGTACCGATGGTAGTGCCGGAAATCAATCCGGAACACTTCGATGTAATCGAATCCCAGAAGAAACGTCTTGGAACAACACGCGGATTTATCGCTGTTAAACCAAACTGCTCTATCCAGAGTTATGCTCCTGTATTAACTGCATGGAAAGAGTTCGAGCCATATGAAGTAGTTGCTACTACATATCAGGCAATCTCCGGAGCAGGTAAGACATTTAAGGATTGGCCGGAAATGGTTGGAAACATCATCCCATACATCGGCGGCGAGGAAGAGAAGAGCGAGAAAGAGCCATTAAGAATCTGGGGTAAAGTAGAAGACGGTGTAATCAAACCTGCTACAGAACCGGTTATCACATGCCAGTGTATCCGTGTACCGGTACTGAACGGACATACAGCAGCTGTATTCGTTAAATTCCGTAAGAACCCTACTAAAGAGCAGCTTATCAAAGCATTAGTAGAGTTCAAGGGACTTCCACAGGAATTAGAACTTCCAAGTGCTCCGAAGCAGTTCATCCAGTATCTGGAAGAGGACAACCGTCCGCAGGTTACAGAGGATGTAAACTTCGAACATGGCATGGGCGTATCTGTAGGACGTCTTCGTGAAGACACCGTATATGACTGGAAATTCGTAGGACTTTCCCACAATACAGTCAGAGGTGCAGCAGGCGGAGCAGTTCTCTGTGCTGAAACCTTAAAAGCAAAAGGATATATCCAGGCGAAATAATTTATAGAAAATAATAAAAGAGGTGCCGGTAACGGTGCCTCTTTTTATGAGGACACGACGGATTATGAAAGAAAAAGTTCTGACAACAGTGGTGACTTTTGAAACTACCACTCAGGCAATTGCCATGGAAAGGGAATGTAAGAAAAACAAATTTACAGGCAGACTGATCCCTGTGCCAAGAGAAATATCAGCTTCCTGCGGCCTTGCGTGGAAATGCGGGGAACAGAACGAAGAAGAAACAGCTTCCTATATGAAGGAACAGGATCTGGAATATGAAAAGATTTATAGGATTCTTGCATAAAATGGAAAGATTTATAGGAATACCTGATATATGGTAAACGGTTCACATTTTGACGGATATGTGAAAAAATGATACAATGATAGCACTGAATCTCTTGTTATAGAAGATATGTAACTATTCGGCAGTCTGTCGGCTGTGAAAGTACGTTACTGTTCACTCCGTTTACAGTAACGAAAGTATTGAACAGTTACGAGGAGATTCTGAATATGGAGATCAATTGGGGTGAACTGACTTATGGGAAATGAAATGAAAAAAAGTGAAGTGCGTCTTACACAGCTTGCCAGTGCAGCCGGATGCGGTGCTAAGATTGGCCCGAAAGTTCTGGCGCAGGTAGTAGGCAAACTTCCGAAATTTACAGATCCGATGCTTCTGGTAGGTCCGGAGACATCAGACGATGCAGCAGTATACAAGATTAATGATGAACTGGCAATGATCCATACAGTAGACTTTTTTCCGCCAGTAGTGGATGATCCGTATATGTACGGGCAGATCGCGGCAGCCAATGCACTGAGTGATGTCTATGCAATGGGCGGTGTTCCGAAACTGGCATTAAATGTGGTAGCATTTCCAAACTGCCTTGGTCCGGAAGTACTGGAGCAGATTCTGCGCGGCGGTGCAGATAAGGTCATGGAAGCCGGAGCAGTCCTTGCAGGCGGGCATACTATCAATGATAAAGAACCGAAATACGGACTCTGTGTAACTGGTTATGTGCATCCGGACAAAATGTGGAAAAATTACGGCGCAGAAGAAGGAGACATCCTTATTCTTACCAAACCGCTGGGCTGTGGAATTCTTAACACTGCCATTAAGGCAGAAATGGCGTCTCAGGAAGAAATTGAGAGAGTCCAGAAGATCATGGCGAAGCTGAACAAATATGCAGCAGAGATTGCATCTAAATACACGATCCACAGCTGCACCGACGTAACAGGATTCAGTCTTGCAGGTCACAGTCTGGAAATGGCAAAAGGCAGCCGGAAAACTCTGGTGATTCAGTCTGAGAAACTTCCAATCATTGAGGGTGTTGAAGAATATGCACAGATGGGGCTGATCCCTGAAGGTGCATACAGAAATCGTGACTTCGCAGGCGATGAAGTACGAAGTGAGATTAAGGAACTCTGGATGGAGGATCTGGTATTTGATCCGCAGACATCCGGCGGACTTCTGATTGCAGTACCGGCAGAAGAAGCCGATGCCCTTGCAGAAGAGCTTGCAGGTATGGATATCTTCGGCGGTGTTATCGGATATGTAACAGAATTGCAGGATAAAGCAGTTGTATTTGAATAAAAAAATCAGCTTTACTTTCAGATATGCTCTGCACGCCTGCAGAGATCTTTCTTGTCTTTTGCGCTCTGCCGAACTGTCTTGAATGCATTAGTTTATGGAATTGCTATAAAAATCTTCGAATATAATGGAACATAATTACAAATCTGATGAATATTCTTGAATTGTTTGACGATTTCGGTTGTGAAACAGATATTCAGGTGATATAATGTTCTCAATAAAATACATTGCGGAGGTGTAGTTATGAATTACGAAGATGTACAGAAAGTGTCAAATGCGGCGAAAGCCAAGAGTAACCTGGTGAATACCAACTTTTTCAAGTACTTTATACGTGCGGTCATGGCGGGATTTTTTATTGATGTGGCCATGATCTACAGTAATGTAGTTGGAAACGTATTCTCCAAGACCATGCCTGAATGGGGAAAATTTATGGGGGCATTAGTATTCTCCATTGCAGTGCTCCTGATCAGCTTTGTAGGCGGCGAGCTTTTTACAGGAAATAATATGGTAATGGCGTTCGGAGCCTATGATAAACAGGTAAGCTGGAAAGAGGCCGGTAAGGTATGGGGAGTAAGCTACCTTGGAAACTTTGTCGGATGTGCAATTTTAGCATTGCTGTTTGTATGGGCCGGAGCGTCCGGAACAGCAGATTATTTTGCAGGATTTATCGGAAACAAGCTGAGTATTCCGCTCGGACAGATGTTTTTCAGAGCAGTACTCTGTAACTTCTTCGTCTGTCTTGGTGTGCTCTGTGGTATGAAATTAAAGAGTGATGCAGGAAGATTCCTGATGATCGTTATGTGTATCTCAGGATTTGTTGTAAGCGGATTTGAGCACTGCATCGCAAACATGGGAATCTTTGTTACCGCATACTGTCTGGTACCTGGATTATCCCTTGGAGCCATAGTAAAGAGCATGGTAGTAGTAACTTTAGGAAATATGGTGGGCGGTGCCCTGTTGTTGGCATGGCCGCTCAGAAAGATGAGTGCAGATAAATAATATGTCAAAAGCTTTATACATAGCCGAAAAGCCCAGTGTGGCACAGGAATTCGCAAAAGCTTTGAAAATCAACGGACAAAGACGGGATGGCTACCTGGAATCTCAGGACAGCGTGGTGACCTGGTGTGTGGGACACCTGGTCACCATGAGCTACCCGGAAAAATATGATATCAAATATAAAAGGTGGAGTTTAGATACCCTGCCTTTTTTGCCGCGCGAATTTAAATATGAAGTGATCCCCGGAGTGCAGAAGCAGTTTGAGATTGTCAAAGGACTGCTTAACCGTGAGGATGTGGACACCATTTACGTGTGTACCGACTCCGGACGTGAGGGGGAATACATTTACCGTCTGGTGGCACAGATGGCAGGTGTTCATGGAAAAAAAGAAAAGAGGGTCTGGATCGACTCTCAGACAGAAGAAGAGATCATGAGAGGAATCAGAGAGGCAAAAGATCTGTCAGCATATGACAATCTTTCTGCTTCAGCCTATCTTCGGGCGAAAGAAGACTATCTCATGGGAATTAATTTTTCCCGTGTACTGACACTGCGTTATGGAAACAGTGTGTCAAATTATTTAAATACGAAATATCAGGCCATTTCCGTAGGACGGGTTATGACCTGTGTACTTGGAATGGTAGTGCGAAGAGAGCGCGAGATCCGTGCATTTGTGAAAACTCCGTTTTACCGCGTACTCAGTAGCATTGCCCTTGAGGGAGAAAACTTTGAGGGAGAGTGGAGAGCTGTGGAAGGCAGCAGATATTTCCAGACTCCTTATCTGTATAAAGAGAACGGATTTAAAGAGAAAGCCTATGCTGAAAAACTGATACAGGAGCTGTCTGTGAGTCAGCCGTTGCAATGTACAGTAGAGAAAATCGAGCGGAAAAAAGAGAACAGGAACCCGCCGCTTTTATTTAACCTGGCGGAGCTTCAGAATGTGTGCTCCAAGCTGTTCAAGATCAGCCCGGATGAGACATTAAAAATCGTACAGGAACTGTATGAAAAGAAACTGGTCACTTATCCCAGAACAGATGCCCGTGTGTTGTCTACTGCGGCAGCAAAGGAGATTTATAAGAATATCTCCGGGCTGCGTAATTATGAACATACAGCAGAGATCGCACAGCACATTATTGAACAGGGAAATTACAAAAATCTGGCGAAGACCAGATATGTTAATGATAAGCAGATCACAGACCATTATGCAATCGTACCCACAGGCCAGGGCTTAAACGCATTGAGAAGTGTTTCTCTTACTGCGCAGCGTGTATATGAGACCATTGTCAGAAGGTTTGTATGTATTTTTTATCCTCCTGCAGTATATCAGAAGATCAGTCTTGTGACAAAAATTCAGAATGAGAGCTTCTTTTCTTCATTTAAAGTACTGCTGGATGAAGGGTACTTAAAAGTTGCCACAAATTCTTTTGCGAAGCGAAAAGCAGCAGATGCCATGAGCAGTGTGAACAGAACCGGTGCAGCGGACAGTGAAGGAAGTGAAGAGGAAGATCCGGATACAGGAAAAAACGGCGGGAACAAAGCTGATGATTCGGCTGAGGATATGGCATGTGATACCAGACTTCTTGCCGCATTGCAGAACCTGAAAAAAGGTGATATACTCTCTGTGGACAGCCTGAGTATCAAAGAGGGCGAGACATCGCCGCCAAAGCGTTATAATTCCGGTTCTATGATTCTTGCAATGGAGAATGCAGGTCAGCTGATTGAGGACGAAGAGCTTCGTGCCCAGATTAAAAGCTGCGGAATCGGAACCAGTGCCACCAGAGCGGAAATTCTTAAGAAACTGTGCAATATCAAATATCTGGCACTCAATAAGAAAACCCAGGTGATCACTCCAACCCTTCTTGGAGAGATGATCTTTGATGTGGTAAACTGCTCCATCAGACAGCTTCTGAACCCGGAACTGACTGCAAGCTGGGAAAAAGGACTGAATTATGTGGCAGAGGGCAGTATTACAGAACAGGAATATATGGATAAGCTGGAACATTTTGTGCGCCTTCGCACCAGACAGGTGGAGGACAGCAATATCCAGCCATATCTGAGACAGTTCTTTGATGCTGCAGCAGTGAATTATAAGGATTCATCTGAAAAAAACAGTGCGAAAACAACAGGCAGATCAACGTCCGCAGCGGGACGGTCACGTACCTGCAGAAAGCCGTCTGCTTCAAAGTAGTGTGTATTTGTGACAGATAAAAGAAAACATGTCATCATAGCGAGAGAAAAGAGGAAAATATTATGTTAAAAGATTTTACAATTTCAAACCTTCTGGATCTGAACGAAACAATCGCAAAGGATTTATTTGAAGGAAAAACATATCCATGGGAAGTATTACCGGAGATCGGAGATTTCATTCTGAAACTGGGACAGACCTTAAGTGAAGAAGAATACGACCACCCGTCAGAAGATGTATGGATCGCCAAGAGTGCCAAAGTAGCACCTACAGCCTGCATCAACGGTCCGGTCATCATAGGTAAAGAAGCAGAAGTACGCCACTGTGCATTTATACGCGGAAAAGCAATTATAGGTGAGGGTGCAGTAGTAGGTAATTCTACGGAATTAAAGAATGCGGTACTTTTCAACAAGGTACAGGTTCCGCACTACAATTATGTAGGCGATGCAGTTCTCGGCTACAAATCCCATATGGGCGCAGGTTCCATCTGTTCCAATGTAAAATCTGACAAGAAACTGGTAGTTGTAAAAGATGGTGACGAGAAGATTGAAACAGGCCTGAAGAAATTCGGCGCAATGCTTGGAGATAACGTAGAAGTGGGATGTGGTTCCGTATTAAATCCCGGAACTGTGATCGGACGCTGTTGCAACATTTATCCACTTTCCTCAGTAAGAGGCTGCGTACCTGCAAATCACATTTATAAGTCAAAAACAGAAGTTGCAGAAAAGAGAAGTTGAAAATATAGAAGAGGCAGGTTGTATGAAGGATATTATTTCAGTCATACAGCCTGCCCTTTTATATTTTTATGTCTGTCTGATATAGAAGATATTTGTTGTACCTGATATTACATATGAAATAAAAGTTTTCTCAGGATTACCAGAATGGTAATGTGCACCGGATAAAACCAGTAAAAAACATATTTCAGAAATTTTCCTTTTACAAATCCACGTTCACCATTGTACATATTAATGGAAAGAAAAGCAAAGCAGGCTTTCCATTCATAGTAAAGCCAGCAGCTTCCGATGATCGCCTGGGCGGTTTTATCGTTGCGGAACCAGTACATGATCAGCAGGAATACAAATCCCCGCCATCCGTAATCTGCCTTCAGAAACACAGAGACAGTCAGCAGTGCCAGCACGCAGACAAGCTGCATTTTCTGATTATCCCAGAAGTATTCCAGGGCACAGAATGCCAGGTATCCCAGAAACAGGGTGAAAAATACATTCTGTTTTTCATATCTCCAGGTGTTGGTAAACATGAAGTTCCATGGAATCTCAGAGATACATGCAAATAGAAACAGATTCAGGCCATATTTCTTACGGTTATGTGTATGCAGAAATCCTTCCACTAACAGAAAACAGAAAATTGGAAAAGCGGCCCTGCCGATATCCCGGAAAATCCGATACCAGCTGTAATCCACGCCGCCGAAACTGAAAAGGGTTGCAGTTGTGGCAGAATAATTATACAGGATCATTAAGCCGGTATGGTCAATCAGCATCAGGGTGATAGCAATTAATTTTAAAGCGCTTCCGCTCAGAACCTGAAATTTTGCAGGGAGAAAGGAAGCAGGTAACTTTGTTGTCATAATAGAAATCCCTTCATTAATAGAAATTAGAACTATTTTACCACAAAAAAATCAAAGATGGTTAAAAATTTTACAATTTATGACTGGACGAATCAGCACTTTTGTGAGAAAATAACACTAGGTTGTTAGGCATACTCCTCTGAAGTCATTCAGCAGACATCGGAGTTTTATCCTGTGCAGTTCATTCAGCAGTTCTGTACAGTGGAGAGTATAACAACATGAAGTTAATCTATACTTGAAAGGAGTTTTACAATGATTTATTCACGCGAAGTAGAAGAAATGTGCCCAGTTGCACAGGGCGTTCATCATGGCGCCGCTCCAATCCCAGAAGAAGCTAAATGGGTACAGGCAAAAGAAGTCAAAGATATTTCCGGTCTTACACACGGTGTTGGCTGGTGTGCACCACAGCAGGGTGCCTGCAAGCTTACATTAAATGTTAAAGAGGGTATCATCCAGGAAGCACTGGTTGAGACTATCGGATGTTCAGGTATGACTCACTCTGCAGCTATGGCTTCCGAGATTCTTCCGGGACTTACAGTTATGGAGGCACTGAACACTGACTTAGTTTGTGATGCGATTAATACAGCTATGAGAGAACTCTTCCTTCAGATCGTTTATGGACGTACACAGTCTGCATTCTCAGAAGAAGGACTTCCAGTAGGTGCTGGACTTGAAGACCTTGGTAAAGGACTTCGTTCTCAGGTTGGTACAATGTATGGAACTCTGAAAAAAGGACCTCGTTACCTTGAAATGGCAGAAGGTTATGTAACAGGTATTGCTCTTGATGCAGATGATGAGATCATCGGATATCAGTTCGTAAGCCTTGGAAAAATGACTGATTTCATCAAAAAAGGCGATGACCCGAATACTGCATGGGAAAAAGCAAAAGGTCAGTATGGCCGTGTTGCAGACGCTGTTAAAATTATCGACCCAAGAAAAGAATAATTTAGGAGGTAACAGGAAATGGCTTTATTTGAATCATATGAGAGACGAATTGACAAGATCAATTCTGTTTTAAACAGCTATGGCATTGCTTCTATTGAAGAAGCTGAGAAAATCACAAAAGACGCAGGTCTTAATGTATACGATCAGATCAAAGGCATTCAGCCAATCTGTTTCGAGAACGCTTGCTGGGCATATACAGTAGGTGCTGCAATCGCAATCAAAAAAGGATGTAAGAAAGCAGCAGACGCAGCAGCAGCTATCGGAGAAGGTCTTCAGGCATTCTGTATTCCTGGATCCGTTGCTGATACACGTAAAGTAGGTCTTGGACATGGTAACCTTGGCAAGATGCTTCTTGAAGAAGAAACAGAGTGCTTCTGCTTCCTGGCTGGACATGAGTCCTTTGCAGCTGCTGAGGGTGCTATCGGTATCGCTGAGAAAGCAAACAAAGTTCGTCAGAAACCATTACGTGTTATCCTGAACGGTCTTGGAAAAGATGCAGCTCAGATTATCTCCCGTATCAATGGCTTTACATATGTAGAGACAGAATACGATCCATACAAGAACGAAGTAAAAGAAGTATTCAGAAAAGCATACTCCGAAGGACTTCGTGCAAAAGTTAACTGCTACGGCGCTAACAGCGTTCCGGAAGGCGTTGCTATCATGTGGAAAGAAGACGTTGATGTTTCTATCACAGGTAACTCCACAAACCCGACACGTTTCCAGCATCCGGTTGCAGGTACATACAAGAAAGAACGTCTTGAAGCAGGAAAGAAATACTTCTCAGTTGCTTCCGGCGGTGGTACAGGACGTACACTTCACCCAGACAACATGGCAGCAGGTCCAGCTTCCTACGGTATGACAGATACATTAGGACGTATGCACTCTGATGCACAGTTCGCTGGTTCTTCTTCTGTACCGGCTCACGTAGAGATGATGGGTCTCATCGGCGCTGGTAACAACCCGATGGTTGGTATGACAGTTGCAGTAGCTGTTTCCATCGAGGAAGCTGCTAAAGCTGGTAAATTCTAATAAATGGCTTAAAATAAGCATTTATCGTGTCCAAACAGAGTAGTAAAAAATGGTTAAAATGTGGTCGTTTGTAACGGGTTTGTAACACGTTTGCAACACGCCGTTTGTAACACATATGATTTAAAAAATTGGGAGTTATTCATCATTGAGTAGCTCCCTTTTTGTTGTAATTTTTCCAAGTCTCTTCTTAACCATTCTAAGTCTCGGACAGTATATGCAGACTCAGTCATATCTTTAAATATGTGAAGATAAGAAATGTTCAGGATAAGGGAACATAAAGATAAAAAAGTCGATTTTCAGATCATCACAGGAGAAGTAAACTCCTGTAGATGATATCTGAAAATCGACTTTTCTGTTTATGATGTATCTGTCGTGAGCAAAAAGAATGAAATCATTATCCCATGCAAACAGTTACATGATATTCCTTCTTGCCTTCTTCAAATGGAATCAGGCAGCCTTCATATTCTTTGCCGTCTACAACCACTTTCTTAACACCCTTCTGAACGTTATCCGGGTTCTTGACTTCGATGTGGTAAACAGCATCGCGGAATGTTCTGGTAAGTCTGAAATCACCAAATCCTTCCGGGATACATGGATTGATACACAGTCCGTCGTAGGATGGCTGAACACCCAGGATAGCCTGAGACAGGTTCCAGAAAGTCCATGCTGCAGTACCTGTCAGCCAGCTGTTCTTTGCCTGACCATGGAAAACTGCGTCAGCGCCTGCAACCATCTGAGAATATACATATGGTTCCGTACAGTGGATTTCGCTGATATCTTCGATGTAGGACGGGCAGGTCTTCTTGTAAATCTCAAAAGCTCTGTTGCCGCGTCCGATGACGGTTTCTGCGATAGAAACCCATGGATTATTGTGACAGAAGATACCTGCGTTCTCTTTATATCCCGGCGGATAGGAGGAAATTTCTCCAAGGTTCAGATAATACTGGGTATAGGCCGGCTGAAGGATCATAATACCGTATTTGGTATCCAGACGCTCTTTGACAGAATCCAGAGCCTTTTGGGCAAGACCTTCTTTCACACCGATTCCTGCCATAACGCAGAAGCCCTGCGGTTCGATAAAGATCTGACCTTCCTTGCATTCTTTGGAACCAACTTTTTTTGATTCTGCATCATATGCACGTACAAACCATTCTCCATCCCAGCCGGCATCCAGAACTGCCTGATACATGGCATCGACTTCTTTTTCGGCTCTGTCTGCGGCTATGGTGTCCCCCATATGACGGCTGATCTCTGCGAATTCTCTGCCGTATTTTACAAACATACCTGCGATAAATACAGACTCTGCAACAGGTCCTTCGGAAGGTCCTGTAGTCTGGAAGGATTCTCCCGGTTCTGTGGAGAAGCAGTTAAGGTTCAGGCAGTCGTTCCAGTCTGCACGTCCGATCAATGGCAGCTTGTGCGGTCCGAGATGAGTGGCTGTATATTCGAAAGAACGGCGCAGATGCTCGTACAGAGGTGCTGCTTTTTCTTTCTGATTATCGAAATCTACCATCTCATTTAAGATAGAGAAGTCACCTGTTTCTTTCAGATAAGCGGAAACAGCTGCAATCAGCCATAATGGGTCATCATTAAATCCACTTCCGATGTCCAGATTACCCTTCTTGGTAAGTGGCTGATACTGATGATAAGCGCTTCCATCTTCGAACTGAGTAGCTGCGATGTCCAGGATACGTTCTCTTGCACGTTCCGGGATCAGGTGTACGAAACCAAGAAGATCCTGACAGGAATCACGGAATCCCATTCCACGGCCTGTGCCGGATTCGTAGTAAGAAGCAGAACGTGACATGTTGAAAGTGACCATACATTGATACTGGTTCCAGATGTTGGCCATACGGTTTACGTGTTCGTCATTACTTTCTACATGATAACGAGAGAGTAGTTTATCCCAGTAAGCATTCAGTTCTGTGAATGCCGCATCAACCTGTTCGGTTGTCTGGAACTGTTCGAGGATTTTATGTGCGCCGTCTTTGCGGATTACGTTCGGAGCAACAAACTTCTGATCCTGAGGGTTCTCGCTGTAACCAAGAATGAAAATAAAGTCCTTGGATTCTCCGGCGGAAAGTGTTATATTAATCTGGTGGCTTGCGATAGGGTACCAGCCGCTTGCCACAGAATTTCTTGCTTTATTTTCTTTTACGGCAGCAGGGAAAGCGTTTCCGTTATTCATACCAAGGAAAACATCTCTGCTGGTATCAAAACCATCAACAGGGCTGTTTACGCTGAAGAAACTGTAATGTCTGCGGCGTTCGCGATATTCGGTTTTGTGGTAAATAGTGCTGCCTTCGAGTTCGACTTCTCCGATGCTTAAATTTCTCTGGAAGTTTGTGCTGTCATCAACTGCGTTCCATAGACAGAACTCTACATAAGAGAAAAGGGAAAAAGTTTTCGAAGTATCAGTTGTATTTGTGAGAGTCAGTTTGTTGATTTCGCAGGTTGAGTTAACAGGAACAAAAGCAAGAAGATTAGCTTTTAATCCATTTTTGGAAGAAAGAAAACGGCTGTAGCCGATTCCATGATGGCATTCATAAGAATCCAGAGGTGTTTTGGAAGGCATGGAACCTGGATTCCAGATTTCTTCGCCGTCATGGATATAGTAATATTTTCCATTTGAATCTACCGGGATATTATTGTAGCGGTAACGGGTGATACGAAGAAGTTTGGCGTCTTTGTAAAAACTGTATCCGCCACAGGTATTGGAAATCAGTGAGAAGAAATCCTGAGAACCCAGATAGTTGATCCATGGGAGTGGAGTGTCTGGTGTAGTGATGACGTATTCTTTGGCATTGTCATCGAAATAACCGAATTTCATAAGAAGTCCTCCTGTTTTATAAATGATTTGTAGCAATTATTCTGAATATACAGAAAACAAAGACACGAAAACGAATAAGTTTAGAATAAAAACGTACGATTATCGTGGCATTACTGCTATTTTTCTTTAGTATAACGGAAGAAGTTGATAAAATCAACTGCTTTGCAGAGAAATAAATGTCAAAAAATAAGAGTGAAATTTCGTTAAAATGATGAAAAGGATTTGTGATAAAAGGAAAATATAAGGGATAAAAATTGTGCAATCATACAAAAAATAGCAAAGATGCACAAAAAATAAAGCTAAAAGCTTGAATAATTGTGCGGATAGTTATACAATAAAAGCACGAAAACGTTTACGAAAATTTTAGGAAAGATTGAGGCATACCTATGGTTTCGATGAAAGAAATTGCGAAAAAGTGTAATGTCTCTGTGGCCAGTGTCAGCAAAGCATTGAATGGTTATTCCGATATCAGTGAGGAAACACGGAAAATAATTCTGAAAACAGCTTCAGAAATGGGATACTTGCCTAATTCTTCAGCAAGAACGCTGAAGACTAAAAGAAGCTATAATATCGGAGTAATGTTTGTTGATGAAGCTGCCAGCGGGCTTACCCATGATTATTTTAATCATGTGCTGGAGAGCTTTAAGAGGACTGCAGAGGAAAGAGGGTACGATATTACCTTCACAAGCGGAAAGATTTCCGGACAGAAACTGAGTTATTATGAACATTGCCGCTACAGAGGGGTGGATGGTGTAGTCATTGCCTGTGTGGATTTTTATGCGGATGAAGTGCAGGAACTGATTCGTTCAGAGATTCCGGTAGTTACGATCGACCATGTATTTGACGGAAATATTGCAGTTGTTTCCAATAACAGTCAGGGAATGGAAGAACTGGTTACCTATATTTATAACCAGGGGCACAGACGCATTGCATATATTCATGGAGATAATACGTCTGTTACCAGAATGCGTCTTTCCGGTTTTTATCGGACTTTACAGCGGCTGGGAGTGGAGATACCGGATGCTTACGTTAAAGAATGTCCGTACAGAGATGCAGATAGCGCTGCAAAGGTTACGGGGGAACTGTTGGATCTTCCCAATCCTCCAACCTGTATTCTTTATCCGGATGATTATGCTGCGATAGGCGGGATCAATGAAATCCGGGAAAGAGGGCTTCGGATTCCGGAGGATATCTCTATTGCGGGATATGACGGTATTACAATTGCAAAGATACTGGAACCAAAACTGACTACGCTTTGTCAGGATACCGTTGCGATCGGCAGAATAGCGGCGGAGAAGCTGATCGATCTGATTGAGAATCCAAAGACTACGCTGATTGACCGTTTTACTGTGGATGGTACTTTATTTAAAGGAGCATCTGTAAAACGGTTATTGCCATAGAGGGAAAACTTATATATACTGTTAGGAGTTACTATAGAAAGAAAACAGGAGTCAGGATTTATATATGGATTATCAGTCAATTGCAACATTTATTATGGAAATGGCAGGAACAGTGGCGTTTGCAGCTTCAGGAGCAATGGTGGGAGTGGAGCGCAACATGGATATTTTTGGTGTCAGTGTTCTGGGAGTGGCAACAGCAGTGGGAGGAGGAATGATCAGGGATATTGTTCTGGGAGTAATTCCTCCGGCTGTATTCAGAAATCCGGTGTATGCACTGGTGTCTGTGCTTACTTCCTGCATTGTGTTCTTTATTTTTTATTTCAAAAGAGAACTTTTGGAGGGACACAGAAGAGAAACCTATGACAAATTTATGCTGGTGCTGGACTCTGTGGGACTGGGGATTTTTACAGTAGTAGGAGTAAATGCGGGAATCCGTCAGGGACATATGGATAATGCATTTCTTCTTGTGTTTCTTGGAACGATCACAGGAGTGGGCGGCGGTCTTTTGAGAGATATGATGGCAAGTGTGCCGCCATATATTTTTGTAAAGCATATCTATGCCTGTGCATCAATCATTGGCGCGATCGTTTGCGTATATATGAACCGGTTTGTGGGAAATGTAGAAGCGATGGTGGTATCGTCAATCGTGGTGGTGCTGATCCGATATCTGGCTGCGCATTATCATTGGAATTTACCCAGATTGTCTCCACGTGAAGAACAGAATGACAGAAACAGAAATTAAAGGAAGGAAGCCCCGGGAATACCCCCGGGGCTTTCTTCCTTTTAGAATATTTATTATGAGTGGAAAGCTTATTTAGTATCCTGGAGAGCAAGATAACCTTCTTCTCCGGTACGGATCTTCACTACATTTTCAATATCATATACAAATACTTTACCATCACCGATCTGGCCTGTATGAAGGACTGCTTTGGCAGTTTCAATAACTTTCTGTACAGGTACGAGACTGACAACGATCTCAATCTTGATCTTAGGAAGAAGATTCATTTCCATCTCAACACCACGATAGTAGGATGGAGCACCTTTCTGTACACCGCATCCGAGAACGTTCGTAATAGTGATACCTGTAACACCGATCTCGTTCATTGCCTGCATAAATTCATCAAGCTTATTCTGACGAGTGATAATAACAACTTTTGTAAGCTTATGAACGCCTTCTTTCGGAAGTTCGGGAACTGATTCAGCAGGAGCAGAAGGTCTGGCTGTGACAACAGGAGCTTTTATGGAAGTTCCCATAGGAGTCGGAACGCCAGCCATTGCGAAACCGTCATAAGCACTTGCAAGACCATGTTCTTTGGAGTCAAGACCTGCGATCTCTTCTTCAGCTGAAACACGAAGTCCGATTGTATGTTTGATTACCTGGAAGATAATTGTCATAGTAACAACAACCCATGCGATTGTGATGATCATACCTGTGAACTGAACACCAAATCCGTGGAAGCCGCCGCCTGTAAGAAGTCCTTTCCAGTCTGTGCCTGATCCATCGGAGAAAAGACCAACTGCAAGAGTACCGAAAGCACCGTTTAAACCATGAACACCGACAGCACCAACAGGGTCATCGATTTTCAGGACTTTGTCAATAAATTCAATACCAAATACTACGATAAAACCGGAAGCAATACCGATGATTGCTGCGGATGTAGGAGAAACTGTGTCGCATCCTGCCGTAATTGCTACAAGTCCTGCGAGAGAACCGTTCAGAGACATGGAAACATCCGGTTTTTTGTAACGTACCCATGTGATGATCATAACAGTTACAGTTGCAACAGCTGCTGAAAGGTTAGTAGTAACGAAGATTTTACCGGCACTTACGATTGCATCGCCTTCCATACTTACTGTGGAAGCACCGTTAAATCCGAACCAGCAGAACCAGAGGATAAATACACCTAAAGCGCCAACTGTAAGGTTGTGTCCCGGGATAGCCTTTGATTTGCCGTCCTTTGTATATTTACCGATACGAGGTCCAAGGATGATGGCACCGATCAGAGCTGCCACACCACCTACCATATGTACTGCACAGGAACCTGCGAAATCGTGGAATCCCATCTGGCTGATAAATCCACCGCCCCAGATCCAGTGTCCGGATACCGGATATACAACAAGACTGATCATAAGGCTGTAGATACAATAGGAAAGGAACTTGGTACGTTCTGCCATTGCACCGGAAACAATTGTTGCGGATGTTGCACAGAATACTGTCTGGAAGATTAAGAATGCCCAGAAAGGAACTCCGTCAGGAAGCATTCCTGAACCATAGTGTGCTTCTGTGGCAATACCACCGATCTTTCCGATAAATCCATTACCTGCACCAAACATCAGACCGAAGCCGACCAGCCAGAAGACCGGGGTTCCGATACAGAAGTCCATCAGGTTTTTCATAATAATGTTACCTGCGTTTTTGGCTCGTGTGAAGCCTGTTTCTACCATTGCGAATCCGGCCTGCATAAAGAAGACCAGCGCGGCGCCGACCAGCACCCATATTGTGTTTACTGCGGAAAATTCCATAATAATATTCCTCCCTCATAAAAATTTCCTCATATTTTATAAAATGCAAAAAGCGCAATGCCTGGAAATGTAGCCAGTTCATCGCGCTTTTGCGAATATAAAATCCATATTTATAGTGTATTGCATAACTGATGTAATAGAAAAGACATTTTGTATGACTGTATGCAATGCAGTTTAAAATCAAAATTATATGTAAAACAGGGGAACATCAAAATATCGTGTGATTAATGGATGAGGAAATCGATAATGAATTATGAAGTAGAGTTCATAAAGATATTCCCCTGTTATTACCTGTTAATTAAACGGAAAACAGAAGCTTGTCATATGTAGGATATGGAAGCAGTGCATCCGGAATCAGAGTTTCTGCTGCATCTACAGACTTTCTGAGTTCATCCATATCAGAAAGAACAACTGTCTGGTATGCTTTTGCATTAGCCAGAGGATCTTCTGTAGCAAGCGCTTTGGCAGTGTCTGCTTTTAAGGTCTCAAGACCTGTGGAAATCTCATCAGCAAGCTGTGACAGCTCTTTGATCAGTTTTCCTTCAGAAGCTGTGCTGACATCTGAAACAACTGATTTTTTAGCAACAGCAGTAGCTGCAACTTTGTCGATATATGCGAATACAGATGGAAGGAAATCCTTCTGTACCATTTCAACCATAGTATTGGACTCAATGTTAAGAATCTTGGAATAGGATTCCAGCCAGATCTCATAACGGGATTCAATTTCTTCTTTTGTGAAGATATGATATTTGGTAAAGAGTTCAATATTTTTGTCTGCAATCCACTGAGGAAGAGCATCCGGTGTGGATTTCAGGTTAAAGAGACCACGTTTTGTAGCTTCTTCGATCCATTCGTCTGTATAACCGTTTCCATTAAAGATAACACGTTTATGATCAATAATTGTCTTCTTGATCAGTTCGTGGATAGCCTCATCCATCTTGTCTTCCGGTACATTCTTTAACTGTTCTGCAAACTGGTGAACGCACTCAGCAACAGCAGTGTTTAAGATAATGTTCGGGTTTGCAACAGAAGCTTCGGAACCAAGCATACGGAATTCAAATTTGTTTCCTGTAAATGCGAATGGTGAAGTACGGTTTCTGTCTGTATTGTCTTTTACAAAATGTGGAAGTACTTTTGCACCGATATCCATCTGGACTGCGCGGCTTCCTGCAAAATATTCGTCATTTTCGATAGATTTTAATACTTCTGTCAGTTCATCGCCGAGGAATACGGATACAACAGCAGGCGGAGCCTCGTTTGCACCAAGACGGTGATCGTTTCCTGCACTTGCTACAGAAATACGAAGTACATCTGCATATTCATCAACTGCTTTGATAACAGCTGTCAGGAAAATCAGGAACTGTGTATTTTCAGCAGGTGTTTTTCCGGGATCAAGGATATTTACACCGGCATCTGTGATCATAGACCAGTTGTTATGTTTACCACTTCCGTTGATTCCCTCAAATGGTTTTTCATGAAGGAGGCATACAAGTCCGTGTTTGTCGGCAACTTTCTTCATTATTTCCATTGTTAACTGGTTGTGGTCAACTGCAACGTTTGTTGTATCGAATACAGGAGCCAGCTCGTGCTGTGCAGGAGCAACTTCATTATGTTTTGTTTTGGCAGGAATACCAAGTTTCCAGAGCTCTACGTCCAGATCGTGCATATAAGCTGCAACACGAGGTTTCAGAGCGCCGAAGTAATGATCTTCCATTTCCTGACCCTTAGGAGCAGGAGCACCAATCAGTGTACGTCCGCAGAATACAAGGTCTTTTCTCTGTTTGTATAATTCCTTGTCTACCAGGAAGTATTCCTGTTCAGGACCTACAGTTGTATTTACGTGTTTGACATCTTTATTTCCTATTATATGGAGAAGATTTGTAGCTTCTTTATCAAGTGTCTGCATGGAACGAAGGAGAGGAGTCTTTTTGTCAAGAGCTTCTCCGCTGTAGGAGCAGAATGCTGTAGGAATGTAAAGAGTTCCGTCTTTGATGAATGCCGGTGATGTCGGATCCCATGCTGTATATCCTCTTGCCTCGAATGTGGCACGAAGACCGCCTGACGGGAAACTGGAAGCATCCGGCTCACCTTTTACAAGTTCCTTACCGGAGAAATCCATGATCACCTGACCATCTCCTGTAGGAGAAATGAAGCTGTCATGTTTCTCTGCAGTTACGTTTGTCATTGGCTGGAACCAGTGAGTATAATGAGTGGCGCCGTTCTCGGTAGCCCATTCTTTCATTGCAACAGCAACGGAGTTGGCAACATCAAGTTCAAGGTGTGTACCGCTCTCGATTGTTTTCTTTAATGCTTTGTACATGTCTTTTGGCAGTTTACTTCTCATTACTTTGTCGTTGAAGACCAGGCTGCCGTACAGTTCAGGGATATTCTGTGCCATATAGGTACTCTCCTTTCGGTTTGCAATATTTTCTGAATATGTGTAGTGCCGCTGCAGATCACCATTGTGACTGCCTGCGGTTTTCGTCTCATAGAAAATTCCTCATCGAACATTTTCTATGAAACGAAAGTTTTATAAAACGAAAAAAGCGCCCTGGATGAGATCTCTGTAGATCTTTCCAAAGCGCCTTTGCTTTATGTGCTGTACTATAAACGAAATGAAAACAGATGTCAAGCACTTTTTTTGAAAAAATTCAGAAAAAATTTTTGAGATATGGCAAAAAAAGGATAGGTTGACAAATTTGTTTCTATTATTATAATTTGATTTTGGAACCCGTCAAACATAAGAAAACAATGTCAGCGGGTTTTGAAAGTAAAGTTAAAGTCAGACAAGAGAATACGATCGGAGGAAATCAGATGGCTGGAATAAAAGAAGAGTGCGGCGTCTTTGGAATTTATGATCTGGATGGCGGCAATGTAGTTCCGTCCATATATTATGGACTGACTTCCCTGCAGCACAGAGGACAGGAATCCTGCGGACTTGCAGTTTCTGATACTAAGGGAGAGCGTGGAAATGTGAAGTTTCATAAGGATCTGGGACTTGTAAGTGAAGTTCTCAGACAGGATGTTGTCCGTAAATATGAGGGAGATATTGGTATTGGTCATGTAAGATATTCCACAACAGGAGCTTCTGTTGCAGAGAATGCACAGCCCCTTGTTTTGTCTTATGTAAAGGGAACTCTTGCACTTGCACATAACGGAAATCTGGTTAATACACCGGAACTGAAATGGGAACTGATCCAGAATGGAGCGATTTTCCATACAACTACAGATTCAGAGGTTATTGCGTTCCATATCGCAAGAGAACGTGTGCATTCTAAAACAGTAGAAGAGGCAGTGCTAAAGACTGCAAAGAAGATCAAAGGTGCATATGGTCTGGTAGTTATGAGCCCGAGAAAACTGATCGCAGTCCGCGACCCATATGGACTGAAACCATTGTGTCTCGGTAAAAGAGGAAATGCTTATGTTATTGCTTCTGAGAGCTGTGCTCTGACATCTGTAAGTGCGGAATTTATCCGTGACATTGAGCCGGGTGAGATTCTTACGATCACAAAAGACGGACTGAAGTCAAATAAAGAGCTTGCGTCTGCTGCTGCAAAACGCGCGCATTGTGTGTTTGAGTATATATATTTTGCAAGACTTGACAGTACCATTGATGGGGTGAAGGTCTATGATGCCAGAATCCGCGGTGGTAAATCTCTTGCCAAGTCGTATCCTGTAGAAGCAGATCTTGTAACAGGTGTACCGGAGTCCGGACTCCCTGCTGCAAAGGGATACTCCGAAGCATCAGGGATCCCGTTTGCATTTGCGTTCTATAAAAACAGCTATATTGGAAGAACATTTATCAAACCGACTCAGGAAGAACGTGAGTCCAGTGTTCATCTGAAACTGAGTGTGCTGGAATCTGTTGTAAAAGATAAGAGGATTGTTCTGGTGGATGATTCTATTGTTCGTGGAACAACCATTGCAAACCTGATCCACATGTTAAAAGAGGCGGGAGCAAAGGAAGTGCACGTACGTATCAGTTCACCGCCATTTTTACATCCATGCTATTTCGGAACGGATGTGCCGTCAAATGATCAGCTCATTGCAGCCAGCCACAGCACAGAGGAAATCTGTAAAATGATCGGAGCAGATTCTCTTGGCTACATGCAGACAGATTATCTGGAAGGAATGGCGGGCGGCCTGCCCTTATGTAAGGCATGCTTCGATGGAAATTATCCGATGGAGATTCCGGATTATACAAATGCGGAGTTTGCAGATATTGTGAAGTGTTAAGTCGCAAAAATTCATAAAAAATGCAGAAACCTGTCGATGATATATGGAATCAATCTCACATAATGGTAAAACCAATATAGGATGAAGTCATACATAATATATAAAATAATGCTGCGAAAACATATATAAACGAACAAAATGCACAATAGAACCCCTGCGCTTTATAAAAATTGGATAAATTTAAAAACTTGACAAATTCTGAAATGTGGAACATAATATGGGCGTCTGATAGAAAAAAACAAAGAATGTTTTCAGAAAGGGTGATCACGATGTCACAGAGTAAAATCAAGTTAAATGCAACTGAAGAGGTGCAGGAATTTGTGAATGCTGCAAGCAGATGTGATTTTGATATTGATGTTTATTACAACAGATTTTTAATTGATGCCAAATCAATCCTTGGTGTACTTAGTCTGGATCTGACCAGAGAACTGACAGTAGACTGCCACGGGGAGAGCCGGGAATTTGATCGTACATTGAAGAAATTTGCAGTTGCATAAATTTTGCATTTTTATAACCGAATAATTATTGCAGAGAAGACGGGTCTGGAAGATGAACTTCTACAGATTCGTTTTTTCTGTATTATGACTGTGTTCAGAGTAATTCCATAAAATATAACTGCTTCATAGTTTATCAGAAGGAACTTATTTGATTGTTACTGTTCACTCCGTTCACAGTAACGTAGCCAAAATTCATTCCAGATTGCCTGCGGCAATGGAATTTTGGCTCGTATGTCTCGGGATAGTGGTGTGTGAACAGTAACATTTGATTTACTTTTGCTTAAAAACGGGAAATTCATTATTGACAAACGAAAAAAAATGTTTTATAGTATAGCATATTTTTAAAGAAAGCCAATTGAACATATTATTATAGAAGATATGATGATCTGACAAAGGCGTCAGATGCAGAATACCAGATGGGTCAAGTGCCCTCTGATAGCTGCATCTGACGCTTTTTTATTAACAAAGGATGATGGAGGAGGAAATCAAAATGGCAGTGAAATACGTATTTGTTACAGGAGGAGTTGTTTCCGGTCTTGGAAAGGGAATCACAGCTGCATCTCTGGGGCGTCTTTTAAAAGCGAGAGGATACCAGGTAACCATGCAGAAGTTTGATCCTTATATCAATATCGACCCCGGAACCATGAACCCGATTCAGCACGGAGAAGTTTTTGTAACAGACGATGGTACAGAGACAGACTTGGATCTGGGACATTATGAGAGATTCATTGATGAGAGTCTTGATAAAAATTCCAATGTGACAACCGGTAAGGTTTACTGGTCTGTTCTTCAGAAAGAACGTCACGGGGATTTCGGCGGGGGTACCGTACAGGTAATTCCTCATATTACAAATGAGATTAAGAGTCGTTTCTACCGCGCCAAATCACCGGAGGAAAACAAGATTGCCATTATCGAGGTGGGAGGAACAGTCGGTGATATTGAAAGCCAACCGTTCCTGGAAGCAATTCGTCAGTTCCAGCTCAATGTGGGACATGACAATGCAATCCTGATCCACGTAACATTAATTCCTTATTTAAAGGCATCTGAAGAACTGAAAACAAAACCTACACAGGCAAGCGTAAAGGAACTTCAGGGAATGGGAATCCAGCCGGATGTACTGGTGTGCAGAAGTGAACATGAGTTGACAGAGGACATTAAAGAAAAAATCGCTTTATTCTGCAACGTACCTGTATCACATGTACTTCAGAACCTGGATGTGGAATATTTATATGAAGCTCCTCTTGCAATGGAAAGAGAGAAGCTTGCAGATGTAGTTCTTTCAAGTCTCCGTCTGGAAAACAGAAAACCGGATTTAAGTGACTGGGAGGAAATGGTAGAAAGTCTGAGAAATCCGAATAAAACAGTAAAGATCGCAATTGTAGGAAAATATACACAGCTTCATGATGCATATCTCAGTGTAGTAGAGGCACTGAAACATGGCGGAATTTCCTGCAGAGCCAAGGTAGAGCTTGACTGGATTGATTCTGAAGAACTGACAGAGAAGAATCTGGATCAGCAGCTTCACAATGTAGATGGTATTCTGGTTCCGGGTGGTTTCGGAAACAGAGGTACAGAAGGAATGATCCTGGCAGCACAGTACGCAAGAGTACATAAGATTCCATATCTTGGAATCTGTCTGGGAATGCAGATGGCAATCGTAGAATTTGCCCGCCATGTACTTGGATACGAAGATGCAAACAGTATTGAACTGAATCCGGAGACAAAGCATCCGGTAATTGCATTAATGCCGGATCAGGAAGATATCGAAGATATCGGTGGAACCTTAAGACTTGGAAGTTATCCATGTATTCTTGCAGAAGGTTCGAAATCCTATGAACTCTTCGGCAAGAAAGAGATTCATGAGCGCCACAGACATCGTTATGAAGTAAACAACGCATTCCGTAAAGAACTTCAGGAGAAGGGAATGAATATTGTAGGAACTTCTCCTGACAACCGAATTGTAGAAATGATCGAGATTGCAGGGCATCCGTTCTATGTAGGAACCCAGGCACATCCTGAATTCAAATCCCGTCCGAACCATGCACATCCTTTATTCAGAGGGTTTATTCAGGCGGCAGTCGATTATAAAGGTAATTAATTACTCAAACACATTCGTGTACTTGAAATAAAAAATAAGCGAAGAACAGCAGAAATAGAAAGGATGAGGAGATTATGAAAGAAGTGAGAGAACAACAGCAACAACAAGGTCTGTACCGGCCTGAATTTGAACATGACAACTGCGGTATCGGAGCAGTTGTCAATATCAAAGGAAAGAAAACCCACGATACTGTTGCAAACGCATTAAAAATCGTAGAACATCTGGAGCACCGTGCAGGTAAAGATGCAGAAGGCAAAACCGGTGATGGTGTAGGTATTCTTCTTCAGATTTCCCATAAATTTTTCAAAAAAGCCTGTAAGAAAGAGGGATTTGAAATTGGCGATGAGAGAGAATACGGTATCGCACAGTTTTTCTTCCCACAGCACGAGATCAAACGTGCACAGGCAAAGAAGATGTTTGAGATCATCCTTGAAAAAGAAGGTCTGGAGCTCCTTGGATGGCGTCAGGTTCCGGTATTTCCGGAAGTGCTTGGACACAAGGCAAGAGAATGTATGCCATGCATTATGCAGGCATTTATCAAAAAGCCGGAAGATGTGGAAAAAGGTCTTCCATTTGACCGTATGCTCTACATTGCAAGACGTGAGTTTGAGCAGAGTAATGATAACACTTACGTAGTTTCCATGAGCAGCCGTACTATCGTTTACAAAGGTATGTTCCTGGTTGGACAGCTTCGTACTTTCTTCGAAGACCTTCAGAACCCGGATTATGAATCTGCAATCGCCATGGTACATTCCCGTTTCAGTACCAACACAAATCCAAGCTGGGAGAGGGCACATCCTAACCGCTTTATGGTACACAACGGTGAGATCAATACTATCCGCGGCAACGCAGATAAGATGCTTGCAAGAGAAGAAAATATGGAATCTCCATATCTGGAGGGACAGCTTCATAAAGTGCTCCCTGTTGTAAACAGAAATGGTTCTGACTCTGCAATGCTTGACAATACACTGGAATTCCTGGTAATGAGTGGCATGGAGCTGCCTCTTGCAGTGATGATCACAATCCCTGAACCATGGGCAAACAATGATACCATTTCACAGGCAAAGCGTGATTTCTACCAGTACTATGCAACTATGATGGAGCCATGGGATGGACCTGCTTCCATTCTTTTCTCAGATGGTGATGTGATGGGTGCAGTTCTTGACAGAAACGGTCTTCGTCCATCCAGATATTATATTACCTCCGATGGTTACATGATCCTTTCCTCAGAAGTGGGTGTTCTGCCGATTCCGGAAGAGAAGATTGTATTAAAAGAGCGTCTTCATCCTGGAAAAATGCTTCTTGTAGATACTGTAAAGGGAAAAGTAATCGATGACAATGAACTGAAAGAGGGATATGCAAAAATGCAGCCATACGGTGAATGGCTGGATAGTCATCTGGTACAGTTAAAAGACATCAAGATTCCTAACGAAAGACCGGAAGAATATACACCTGAGCAGAGAGCACGTCTGCAGAAAGCATTCGGTTATACTTATGAGCAGTACCGTACTTCCATCAGAAACATGGCATTAAACGGAGCAGAGAGCATCGGCGCCATGGGTGTGGATACCCCACTTGCAGTCTTTTCCAAACAGAACAGACCATTATTTGACTACTTCAAACAGCTCTTTGCACAGGTTACCAACCCTCCGATCGATGCAATCCGTGAGGAAATCGTTACCAGCACGAGTGTTTATGTAGGTAAAGACGGAAACCTGCTGGAGCAGAAACCGGAAAACTGTCAGGTATTAAAGATCAATAATCCGATCCTGACAAATACAGACATGATGAAGATTAAGAGCTTCAAACATGAGGGCTTCAAGACAGCGGTTGTTTCTACCTTATACTATAAGAGTACGAAACTGGAGAGAGCGATCGATCGTCTTTTCGTAGAAGTAGATAAAGCATTCCGTGAGGGTGCAAACATCCTCGTTCTTTCAGACAGGGGAGTAGATGAAAACCATATGCCGATTCCGTCACTTCTGGCAGTATCCGCAGTTCATCAGCATCTTGTAAAGACGAAAAAGAGTACCTCCCTTGCAATTATCCTGGAATCCGGAGAACCAAGAGAAGTACATCACTTTGCAACCTTGCTTGGTTATGGTGCAAGTGCCATCAACCCGTACCTTGCCCTTGAGACCATTCATGAACTGATCGACAGCCATATGCTGGAGAAAGACTATTATGCAGCAGTAGATGACTACAATCATGCAGTGATCAGCGGTATTGTAAAGATTGCTTCCAAGATGGGTATTTCCACCATCCAGTCTTATCAGGGATCTCAGATCTTTGAGGCAATCGGTATTTCCTCAGATGTAATCGAGAAATACTTTACTGGTACAGTCAGTCGTGTAGGCGGAATCACTCTGGATGATATTGAAGAGAATGTAGAGAAGCTTCACTCAGAAGCATTTGACCCATTAGGACTTCCTACAGACCTGACTCTGGACAGCGTAGGCGCACACAAGATGAGAAGTCAGGGAGAGGAACATCGTTACAATCCTCAGACTATTCATCTTCTGCAGCAGTCCACATGGACAGGAAGCTACGATCTGTTCAAACAGTATACAGATCTGGTAGATAAAGAAAACCACGGAAACTTAAGAGGACTTCTGGACTTTAAGTTTGCTGAGACTCCGGTTCCCCTTGAAGAAGTGGAGAGCGTAGATGATATCGTAAAACGATTTAAGACAGGTGCCATGTCTTATGGCTCCATTTCACAGGAAGCACATGAGACACTGGCAATCGCCATGAATCACCTCCATGGAAAATCCAATACAGGTGAAGGTGGTGAAAGTGATGAAAGACTGGATTCCGCAGGAAGCAGCGATGACAGATGCTCCGCGATCAAACAGGTTGCCAGCGGACGTTTCGGTGTAACCAGCCGTTACCTTGTATCTGCAAGAGAAATCCAGATCAAGATGGCACAGGGTGCAAAACCGGGTGAAGGCGGACATCTTCCTGCAAAGAAGGTATATCCATGGATTGCCAAAACCCGTCATTCCACACCGGGTGTCAGCCTGATCTCCCCGCCACCGCACCACGATATCTATTCTATCGAGGACCTGGCACAGCTAATCTATGACCTTAAGAACGCAAATAAATATGCAGATATTTCTGTCAAACTGGTATCTGAAGCAGGTGTGGGCACAGTCGCAGCAGGTGTTGCCAAAGCAGGTGCACAGACGATCCTGATCTCAGGTTATGACGGAGGTACAGGTGCAGCTCCAAGAAGTTCTATCCACAATGCAGGACTTCCATGGGAACTGGGACTTGCAGAAACACATCAGACATTGCTTAAAAACGGTCTGAGAAATCGTGTCCGCATTGAGACAGACGGTAAGCTTATGAGTGGCCGTGACGTTGCGATCGCAGCATTGATGGGTGCAGAGGAATTCGGTTTTGCAACAGCTCCTCTCGTAACTATGGGCTGTGTAATGATGCGTGTATGTAATCTGGATACCTGCCCGGTTGGTGTGGCAACACAGAATCCGGAGCTCCGCAAGAGATTTAAAGGAAAACCGGAATATGTCGAGAATTTCATGCGCTTTATCGCACAGGAATTAAGAGAGTATATGTCCAAACTGGGATTCCGTACAGTCAGCGAAATGGTTGGACGTACAGATCTTCTGGTTCAGACAGACAATGTACCAGAACCACATCAGGGTAAAGTAGATTTAAGTGCAATCCTGAACAACCCATTTGCAGGTAAAAATCAGAAAGTTACCTTTGACCCGAAGGCTGTATATAATTTCGAGCTGGAAAAAACCATGGATGAAAAAGTTCTGGTTAAGAAATGTGCAAATGCCATCAATAAAGGCCAGAAAACAGAGTTTTCTGTAAATCTGACAAACATTGACCGTACATTCGGAACCATCCTTGGTGCAGAAATCACCAGAAAGAATAAAAACGGACTTGCAGATGACACTATCACTGTACACTGCAATGGTGCCGGCGGACAGAGCTTCGGCGCATTTATCCCCAAGGGACTTACACTGGAACTGACCGGTGACAGCAATGATTACTTTGGAAAAGGACTTTCCGGTGGTAAACTGATCCTGAAGGTTCCGGAGAAAGCTGCATACAAAGCAGAAGAGAATATTATCGTAGGTAATGTTGCCCTTTACGGTGCAACCAGTGGTACTGCATTTATCAATGGTGTTGCAGGTGAGCGTTTCGCAGTCCGTAACTCCGGTGCATCTGCAGTTGTAGAAGGTGTAGGAGAACATGGCTGTGAATATATGACAGGCGGCCGCGTAGTCGTACTTGGTAAGACTGGCAAGAACTTTGCAGCAGGTATGAGCGGCGGTATCGCATATGTACTGGATGTGGATAATGTTCTTTACAAGAACCTGAACAAAGCCATGATTTCCATCGAAAAAGTGGAAAACAAATATGACAGAAAAGAACTTCGCGACCTGATTGAAGCTCATGTAGAAGCAACAGGTTCCAAACTCGGTGCGAAAGTTCTGGCTGACTTTGATTATTATCTGCCGCACTTTAAGAAACTCATTCCGAATGAGTACAAGAAGATGATTACTTTAAGTGCAAAACTGGAAGAAAAAGGTCTGAACAGTCAGCAGGCACAGATGGAAGCGTTCTACGAAAGTATTGGCGCCAAGCATTGAGAGAGGAGAGGAAATCATGGGAAAACCTACGGGATTTTTAGAGTATAAAAGAGAGACGGCAAAGGTTCTGCCGCCAAAGGTCCGCATTGCAAATTTCAAAGAATTCAGGACCCCGTTAAATAAAGAAAAACAGAAACTTCAGGGTGCACGCTGCATGGCATGCGGTGTCCCATTCTGCCAGTCGGGTATGATGATCGGCGGTATGGCATCCGGTTGCCCTCTGCACAACCTTGTACCTGAGACAAATGATCTGGTTTATACAGGCAACTGGAAACAGGCATTCTTAAGACTGAGCAAGACACACAGCTTTCCGGAATTTACTTCACGTGTCTGCCCTGCACTCTGCGAAGCAGCCTGCACCTGTAATATAAACGGAGAACCGGTGTCCACCAAAGAAAACGAACGTGCGATTATTGAGACAGCCTATGAGAACGGATGGGTAACTCCGCAGATTCCAGAAGTACGCACAGGCAAATCTATTGCAGTCATCGGAAGCGGTCCCTCCGGACTGGCAGCAGCCCAGCAGTTAAACAGACGAGGCCACAGTGTAACTGTATTTGAAAGAAAAGACCGTGTAGGCGGACTTCTCCGCTACGGTATCCCTAACATGAAGCTGGACAAAGCTGTTGTTGACAGAAGAATCCATCTTATGGAAGAAGAGGGAGTTAAATTCGTTACAAATGTAAACGTAGGAAAGGAGATCAAAGCAGAAGAACTTCTGAAACAGTTCGACCGCGTCATCCTTGCCTGCGGAGCATCCAATCCACGAGACATCAAAGTTCCGGGAAGGGATGCAAAAGGAATCTATTTCGCAGTAGATTTCCTGGGACAGGTAACAAAAGCGCTGTTGGATTCTGACTTTGCCAAAGTTCCATATGAACTTGCAAAAGGTAAAAATGTTCTGGTCATCGGTGGTGGTGATACAGGAAATGACTGTGTGGGAACTTCCATCCGCCTGGGTGCCAAATCTGTGATCCAGTTAGAGATGATGCCGAAGCCGCCTGTAGAAAGAACACCATCCAACCCATGGCCACAGTGGCCGAGAGTCCTCAAAACAGACTATGGACAGGAAGAAGCAATCGCTGTATTCGGACATGATCCACGAGTATACCAGACTACTGTTACAGAATTTATCAAAGATAAAAACGGCAATGTCTGCCAGGCCAAACTCACGAAATTAAAGAGTGAAAAAGATCCGAAAACAGGACGAATGATGATGGTACCGGTAGAAGGTACTGAAGAAGTCATCCCTGTAGATGTAGTTCTCATCGCAGCCGGATTCCTTGGCAGTGAGAAATATGTAACAGACGCATTTAAGGTAGCCATTAACGGAAGAACCAATGTAGATACAAAACCAGACCAGTATCAGACCTCCGTAGACAAAGTCTTCACAGCAGGAGACATGCACAGAGGCCAGTCGCTGGTAGTATGGGCAATCCGTGAAGGCAGGGAAGCTGCAAAGGCGGTAGATGAATCACTGATGGGATATTCCTATCTGTAAAAATAAGATAAAATATGACAAAGGTGCTATTGCCTGACGGAAAAGGACGTCAGGCAGTGGCACCTTTTTTTTGAAGTGATTTTCTGGTGTTTCGGGTATTACAATAATTGTAGTTTAGTTTAAATAAACAAAAATACTTAGTAAACCCAGCGTAGTCCTATCAGCGATTATACGGCGAAGATGTGATTACCACACCGAAAACAAAGAAAAGTAATCGTATGATCAAAATGCCGAAGTTCCTCTGTGAAGAAATGCAGTAATATTTGCAGATGCTTTACGGATTGGAAATACTTGTATTTATGGACTTGTTGGAAGAAATGGAGCTGGAAAGACTACCCTTTTGAATATACTTTCGAATTATGACAAAAATTATACGGGAGTAATTTCTATCGATGGAGAAAAAATGAACAAGGTTGATTATCTTGATATGCCGGTTGCCTATGCAATGGATCAACCAATTTTTTTCACCCATGATATTCTGAAAAATTTATAGGAATGCGCTATTATCAAATTGACATAGGAATGTGGTAGAGTATAATTACAATTGAATACACTGAAAAAATGGAGGAATTATATGAAAGCACATAAATATTGGTCAGTTGGAGCATTAATTACAATGTTTGGGACTTATTACACTGGATATAAAAAGCTAAAATCAAGTCATAAATACTTTGCTTTAAGTTCTATGTTATGTATGGTAATGGCGATATATACGGGTCATAAAATGATTACCGGGAATAGGAAGAAAAAGGCGAATAAAGAGAAAGATACAGAAAGGGAGGGATAAATAATGTTGGAAGTAGGAATTAAGGCACCTGATTTTGAGTTGCCCGATCAAAATGGGAAAATACATAGATTATCGGATTATACAGGAAAAAAAGTGATTTTATATTTCTATCCCAAGGATAA
>NZ_JADPGO010000036.1:0-27995 GCF_015668165.1 Blautia sp. 1001283B150304_161114_C9
CGAATGGTTATCCACAAAATAAAAAAATAAATTTCGTCATTTTTTACAATGACTTATGCATACCTCTGAACAGTAACTCCTTCTGCGTACACTACAGATACATTTCCGGCAAATAAACCTGCTGTTGTTGCCATTGCCAACAAGGTACTGATTACTCTCTTTCTCATAAATAAAAACCTCCTGTTCTTTGATGTCTTTATTATATTCTCATTTATAGTATTTTTCGATTCCAGAATAATGACATCCTATACCAAATTTTTTACCACCTCTTTTTTTCCGAATCTCATATGTTATAATAAAAAAGCAGAATAATTTAATACATTTATAAGAAAGAGGTTTGTATGAAACAAAAAATAACTCGCCCCATCAGTATTCGAATCAAATACACACGTTATGTGATTCCTATCTTACTAATCACATTTCTCTCCATCGGAGCAATTGATACCATATTTTATTTTCATTCTGTGAAGGAATCCTCCGAACATGAACAAACAGCCTACTCTAATACGGCGCTCACATCACTGGAATCCTATTTTTCTCAGTTTACCTCCGATTCCAGTATCTTTTTCTATAAAAATGCAACACAGAACAATCTTATAAATATAACACAGGATGAGGGGCTGGAATTCCAACAGCTTTTATTAAACGATGCTCCCTATTATCCTTCTTTAAGCATGAACTATTCAGATAATGTATTTTTTATCACTAACAACGGAAAGCTGATTTCAACAACCAACTACTCATCACAGCTGGTATCCGATCTTTCTCCCTCTTACATTACAGAGATTCTGAAAAAAGGTGATGATTTTCACGGATTACCTTTTCTCTTTGGGAGTACTGATGATTCAGATAAATTGTACATATGTAGAAATATTTATCAATGGACTGGAAAAACTGAAACTACAGGAAAGAATCGTCTTGGTACACTAATCGTAGAACCCAAGGCTACTGTTTTTGACAAAATCTTTTCCCTTAATAGTAACGTGTACCAATTTGTTTTAATTGATAATAATCATCATATTTTTAGAAATACTACTGAACTTTCAGAACAGAACATTTTTGAGCTCGTAGAAAATAAACGTCTGAATACACAGACGTATAAATATACAGCATCTTCTTTTTCCACCAGCATAAATAATCTGCAATTATTGCTGATAACTAATCAGTCATTAGTTTATAAAAATGCCCGGATGTTTGTAATCCTGTTGCTTTTCCCCTCTATTCTTGCTCTGATTGCAATCATCGGAGCAACACGCTTTATCTCCCGGAGCATAGCAGATGAATTTGACTATTTTATGGAAAAACTGAATAAAACAAAAGCGATCAATAATGATGCATTTATCCATATGGAGAGTTCCATTGAATTTTCCCAGTTATCCAATGTATACAATCAGACTCTTTCACGTATCCATACATTATCTGAAAAGATCCATGAACAGGAAATTCTTACAAAAAACATTGAAATTGAGAGCCTCCAGGCACAGATCAATCCTCACTTTCTTTACAATACTTTAAATTGTATTTCCGGCCTGGTAGATATGGATAGAAAAGAAGAATGTCATCATGCTCTGACTGCACTTGCAGATATTGAACGCATGTCCCTGAAAGGCAAGCCATTCAGCACCATAGAAGAGGCTTTGTATTATGTAAAAGAATATACCTATATACAGAAGCTCCGTTTCGGAGATAATCTGTCCATTTTAATTGATATTCCCAAATCACTATACCATTACTATATTCCCAAACTGATCATCCAGCCTCTAATCGAAAATGCAGTGATCCACGGAACATCAAAAATCTCTGACAAAGGTATCATTGCCATTCTTGGAAGTACCGATGGTACCAACCTTCAGATTTGTGTAAAAGATAATGGTCCAGGTTTTTCCCGTGAATTTCTTGAAGATTTTTCCAAAAGTTTTCAGCAAAAGCCAGCCACCTCTTATGGCATTTACAATATTGATAAACGACTAAAGCTCTATTACGGCGAAGATCATGGACTGATCCTACAGAATAATGAAAACAGCGGAGCATGTATCATAGTCCGCCTTCCTTTGAAACTAGTGGAAAAACCAATTGAGAAAGCAGGAAATTTGAAATGAAAATATTACTTGTTGACGATGAATCAATTGCACTTCAGACCATGGAAAATATAATCCGGCAGTCTGACTTTAAATCCCATACCATCCTGACAGCTTCTAATGCAGCAGATGCCTGGACCATCATTCAGACAGAGAATCCAGATATTCTGTTTTCGGACATTCAAATGCCCTGTGAAAACGGAATTAGTCTTCTTCAGAAAATATCCGAATCACAGCTAAAACTGCTGGTCATCTTTGTCTCCGGATACTCTGAATTTTCTTATGCACAGGCAGCTTTGAAATATGATGCTTTTGATTACCTTCTCAAGCCACTGAACAGTGAGGTATTTCTTTCCTGTCTAAAGAAAGCCATAAATGCAATTCAGGAACAGGAAAATATGGAAAAGCAGAAAAAAATGCTTTCCAAATTTTTTAAGGAAAATCAAAGTCTTTTGAAAAAACAGTTTATAGAAACTTTGCTGATTAATCCTGTTACCAGTTTTTCACCAGAACAGCTCCGACAATGTCTCTCACTTGGTCTAAACCCGGATCTATTTTATTTAATTGGGGTTAAGTGTAACACTACGAACAGGATGAACATCCTCCAGAATCAGGAATACTATATTTCTTATTCTCTGTCTAAGAAGATCAATAAAGATTATGAGGGCATTGCATCCTGTTATATTGGAAACATTGTATATATTCTCATGCCTGTTACATCTGCTGATCCTATTGCTGAAGCCAAAAGTCTGGCCCATTCACTTGTCTGCTATACCAGGGAAAAACTTTTTTCTTCTATCACAATCGGAATCAGTGAACTTGGCAATTCTATTCAACAGTTTCCAAAGCTCAATAAACAGATACAGTATTGCTTTTCCTATAAAGCTTCCGATATTGTTTCACTAGAAGACAGCATTTTATTTTTTGCAGAAATAAATGATTACAATTCCAGTATTATTGAGATTAACGAGATCATTTCCAATCTAATCAATGCCATTCAGACACGTAATCTTTGTGATGCGCTGGAAATCGGAGATGCTTTTTTTTCACTGATACAGAATGAAAATCTGCTCAATCAGCAGGATGCTATCAAACTAGTAGAATTAAACCTCCATATCCAGCTTAAAAATTTCCTGGATGACTCTAAAGATAGTAATTACCTTACTACTCCGATCACACGCTATTGTATGGAACAACCTTGCAGCGAACACAGCAGAACTGTTTTTTCCAACTGTATTAAAAACATCATCCAGGAGCTGTCCAGTGTCACCACACGAAACACAGGGATAATCGTCAATGCTGTTATAGAATACATACATAAAAACTACGAAAAACAAATTGGATTAAATGATGCCGCAGAATTTATAAACCGTAATAGCTCCTATATTTCCCGATTACTCAAGAAAGAACTTTCCATGGGCTTTTCACAACTTCTCACAGAACGCCGAATGGAAGCCGCTAAGGATCTTCTTGCCCATACTACCATGAAAGTATCTGATATTTCAGAAAAAGTAGGCTATACTTCTACCAAGTATTTTAACCAGGTTTTTTATGCTAATTTCCAGATGACGCCTACAGACTATCGTTTTATCATGAAACAGTTGTAACATTCTTTCAAAGACCGCCCACCAGAAATATATCCTAAGAGACTGTCTGACAAACAAAAGGTGCTGACCTGGTTCTGATTCATACTGTCCCCCAGGCAGCACCTTTTAAAATGTTTAATGTTAATGCTTTTACTTTCCACAGCACTCCACAATGGTTTTCTCCACATCTTCTATCTGGAAAGGTTTTGCCAAATGTGCAGTCATGCCGGCTGCGAGACATCTTTTGGCATCTTCCTCAAATGCATTTGCAGTCATTGCAATGATCGGAATTGTTTTTGCATCTGCCCTGTCCATGGCACGTATGGCTTTTGTTGCTGCAATACCATCCATAACAGGCATCATGACATCCATCAATATGGCATCAAAGGTTCCCGGAGGATTATTTTCGAAGTGCTCCACCGCCTGTCTGCCGTTTTTTGCAACTGTAACCTTCGCACCGTCATCTGTCAGCAGCATTTCTATGATTTCAGCATTAAGCTCATTATCCTCGGCTGCCAACAGATGCAGTCCACGAATATCATATTTCTCAGCAATTTCCTTATCCTTTTTCTGTTCCCGGGCAATCTCAAATGGAATGGTAATGACAAACACAGATCCAACTCCCACCTGACTTGTCACTTCAATACTTCCATTCATCTGCTCAATCAAGCCTTTAGTGATCGCCATTCCCAGACCGGTTCCCTGATAAACACTACGGGCATCTGTTTTTTCCTGTGAGAACGGATCAAAAATATGACTCAGGAACTCCGGCCTCATCCCTATACCTGTATCAGAAATCGTCCATCTGTATGTACAGATCCCATCCTGTACATCTGCAGCCTCCATTACCGTAGTAATCTTTCCTCCCGGCTGGTTATACTTAATACAGTTTCCATAGATATTCAGAAAAATCTGGCGAAGATGCAGTGAGCTTCCATAGACATAAGGATAGGGAATATCCTCCTTATTTTTCTCATAAATCCACTGAATGTCCTCATCTGCTGCCCTATGAGTGATAATACTCTCAATCTCATAAACCAGATCTTTGAGACAGATATATTCATGAGTCAGAACAATATGACCTTCCTCTATTTTACTCATCTGCAGAATATCATTGATAAGGGAAAGCAAATAATCCGCTGCTATCTTCATCTTTTTATGATTTTCCTGTATCAGTTCCTTATCCTCAAAATGAGTCTCGTCAATCTTTAACAGACCAATAATACCATTCAAAGGTGTCCTGATATCATGGCTCATACGGCTGAGGAAATTCGTTTTTGCCCTGCTTTCGGCACGCATCTCATTGAAGGCGGCCTGAAGGCGTGCCTGTTCCTGCTCATCCCGTTCATGTCTCTGTGTGGTATCCTGCAGCAGAATGATCGCATAAATCATAGGCACCTCAGCAAGGATTTCTGTATCAAACACCACCATCCTGGTCATAAGAACTGTTTTCTGTACCCAGCGGATACTTCCATCATCTTCGCGGGCACAATATTCCACAGACATATTTGTTTCTCCGTTCTCAAACCTCTTACGAAGTTTTTCACAGTTATCTGTCATGCAGTAACCGGCAATTGTTTCCTGGGTAATTTTTTTCTCATATTCCCAACAATAATCCCGATAAGAACATGGAAGCGGGTAGTCCATAAAAAGTTCCCGGCTCTTCTGTTCTTTTCCATTCAGTACGATCCTTCTTTCCAGAGCATCCTTTGTCAGATTTACTGTATAGATCACATCTGACAATTCCAGAAGCGCATCCACATAGCTGTCATTTTCCAGGATTGACTGTTTCAGTTGTTCATAATAGAGCTGAAGCTGCTCTTTTGCACCTGTCTGACCTTCAGAAGTCTTTCGGATGGTTTCAAATGCCAGAAGAAAATGATGCAGCTTTTTGTCCTCATCCCAGTCCACCGGAATCAGTGTCAGGCGGTTATATGCCCCCTGTTTTCCGATATTATACTCATATTCCAGAACATCTTTCTTCGTATGCATCTTCTTTTGAAGTTCCGAAATCTGCAGCCCTTCGCGGATATCTGCCTGACAGGACTTTTCAATCTGCTCCTCTATGATCTGTTCCACTGCTCCGGAATATGCACCATCAGAGGCCAGGAAAAAATTTTCACTGGAACGGATTGCCCGATAAGTATCCATCCTGGCATCACAGTACAGACAATCCGAGAAATTACTGCCATGCTGATTAAGCAGCTTTAACAGCTGATATCCCTGATGCTTTTCTGCAGCAGCTTCTTCCCTTTTTACATGATTCTTATTGATATACATGTTTTTGTCTGCGCAGTTAAACAGTTCTCTCATTGTACTTCCGGGAAAATCGCCGGCCAGTGCAAAGCCTGCTGCATAGCTCAGGGGAGTATCCGGATACACTTTGGATTCCTCTCTCATATCTCTGCGCACCTTTTCAAGGCACTGTGTAAGCTGTTCCCTGTCCAGTCCATGGGTAACTGCAAGAAACTCATCTCCACCTGCTCTTCCCACAAACTGCTCTGCCGGCATGGAAGCTCGCAGGCAGATGGCAAATCTACGGATATAGGCATCACCGGCTTCATGACCTCTGCTGTCATTAATACGCCGGAGATTATTAAGATCAAAACTGCAGACACCGGTATCTGCATCCGGTTCTTCCTCACTCAGTAATTCTTCACATTTATTTTTGTTCGGAAGTCCCGTCGCATCATCCAGATATACTTTTCGCTGCAGCAGGCGGTTCATTGCAGCATATTGTATTGCTTTTATGAACTCATATCCGATCAGCAGCATCAACACAACTATATCTGCTGTGATATATTTCTCAAGCAATGATAAGGATGTGGCTTTTTTCTGCGAATATTTTTCGGCCAGACCTGTTGCTTCATCGCAGATCACAAAAAACTCCTCACTTTCCGGAATGATATCTGTGTTTCTGGCTCCTTTGAACCTCACAAGATAAATTTTCTTATACAGGTCAGAGAATTTATCATCCAGTTCCTGCATTTTATTCTGAAAATCAACATCATTGAGACGTACAAGATTTAATTCATCATTTCCATTTCGCAAACCGTCAATAAAAGTTCTTATCTCATGGATCATCTCATTTTCCTGCTGCGTGGAAAGCTCCAGTTTTATGAGTCTCTGTGTCTCTCCCCTGACTAAACCGGTATAATTTACAATACGGGCCGTTCCCTGAATATCTGAGACAATTCCCATCATTATGATAATAAGGATAGCCAGAATAACTGCCAGAACACCAATACTGACCTGAATAATACTTGATTTCTTTTTCTTATTCTTTACTTCAGACATGGCCCTCCCCCTTTTGTTTTATTTTGGAAAAATACTTTCTGCATTCTAACTATTTTACCGTACTTTTTCCGTTATGCCTACCACAAATTTATTAATACTATATCGATTCCATAAAACAATGCTACCTTTTCGGAACCATATGGTTCTATATAGTTGCAGTAATGCATATTAATTAAGAGGCTTGCTATAAATTTCCAAACAGGCATCAAAAACACCCGGCAAAATTACTTTTCATAATCTGCCGGGTGTTCTCTTTCGCCCTCTCTGTATGGATTATTAATAATGTCTTCCAGACGGTCGAAGTTATATTTTTCTTTTTCAGTTTTTTATTTGACTGCTCCGGTAATACCTTCTGCAAACTGTTTCTGTAATACAAAGAATACGATCATTGTAGGAATAGAACAGAACAATACACCGCACATCAGCATACCATAATCTGTCACATAACCTGTGATCAGGTTGGCGATCAGCATTGGCATAGTCATTGCCTTGTTGTCTGTCATGATTACCTTTGGCCACAGATAAGAGTTCCATGCATTCATAAAGGTAATAACAGCAGCTGCCGCATATGTAGATTTCATTGTAGGAATGAACATCTGGAAGAAAATCCTCACTTCGCTGAGTCCGTCAATACGTGCAGCTTCAATAATATCAACCGGGAATGATCTGGCATTCTGACGGAACATCATGATCATAAACGGCGTGGAAATAATCGGAAGGATAAAACCTACTGCTGTATTCAAAAGTCCTGCCTTGGAGAACATTTTGAATAACGGAACCATAGTTGCAACCTGCGGAACCATCATAGCCAGAAGCAGGATTGAAAATACTCTGTCTTTCCACTTATCATGGTAAACTTCAAATCCGTAACCTGCGATAGAGCAGACCAGAAGACAGATCACTGTAGTAAGGATTGCATAAAAGAAAGAGTTTCCAAGTGCTCTCCACAGTGGCTGCTGGGATGTAAGATTACGGAAGTTTTCCATAAAATAGCTTCCCGGAATAATTCGTCCACGTGATACATCTGTGGATGTATTAGTTGCAGCTGAAATCATCCAGTATAACGGGAATACTGAAATAAATGACACGATGATCAGAAAAATATAGGTTGGAATCAATCTTCTCTGAATGGCTGATTTGTTTTTCTTAGTCACGTGTATCACCTACTTTCAAATTAATAAATGCAAGTACAGCTACCATAATGAATATGATAAATGACATTGCTGCTGCATATCCAAAGTTTGGTACGTTAATAAAACATGTATTGTAAATATAGTGGGACATTGTGATTGTTGAGTTTGCCGGTCCACCCTTTGTCAGGTTGACAGACTCATCGAACAACTGCAGTGTACCATTAATTGACATGATGAATGTCATGATAATTGTCGGTTTCAGAAGCGGAACTGTAATCTTCCAGAAAGTCTTCCAGCCATTGGCACCGTCAATCTTGGCTGCTTCATATACAGAATATTCGATATTCTGAAGTCCTGCCAGATAGAACACCATATTATATCCGGTCCATCTCCAGATCAGCGCAAGGATAATTACAATCTTGGCACTGGCGGAATTTCCCAGGAAGTTATAGCCGGTAGATAAGATTCCAAGTTTGATCAGAATACTGTTGATCAGACCATCTGTAGCAAACATGGAACGGAAAATCAATGAATAGGATACCAGAGATGTCGCACATGGAAGAAATACACATGTACGGAAAAATCCCTTAAATTTCAAATCTTTGTTATTCAGAAGCTGTGCCAGAAGAATTGCCAGTATCAGCATGATTGGCACCTGAATGATCAGATACAGGAATGTATTTGCAATAGACTGCTGAAATACCTTGTCTGCCAGAATACGTTTATAGTTGCTGAAGATCGGATCTGCAAATCTCATATTTGCTCCGGCTCCGGTCTGCAGGGAAATGATAAATGCACGTATCATTGGATAAAAGCTCATGATCGCGATCATGATAGTTGCAGGGGCCAGAAACATCCATCCTGCTGCTCTCTGCTTGCCAAGCAGAGACATACCTTTTTTCTTGGAATTCACGTGAACTCCTCCTTTCAAAAAACTCTGTAACTGTTCAGCATTTTGCCGGACAATTACCAACTCTTTGCAGTAAAATGGGGGACTGCTGGCAGTCCCCCGCACTTACCTGTTTTCATTCACTTAATTACTGTCTACAGATTGCTTCACAGTTTCACTGTTCCCGCAATCCTGACATCATCTGATCCTTCGATCAGAATTTATTCAGTCATCTTGAATGCCAGAGTATCCTGAGCTTCCTGAAGAGCATCTTCTACAGATGTACCGTTTACAATATTTACAACTGCTGTGTTGACACATTCTCTTGCTTCATAGTGATACGGTGTTTTTGTGAACTCCGGAATATGAGAAGAGTATTCTACAATTGTTGAGAAGATTGACTGTCCACCGAAGAATTCGTTTGGCTCGTTGTAAACCTCAGATTCACCTGCCGGCAGATAACAGGAGATTGCACCTGCTTCCGGAAGGATTGCATCATAGAACTCTGTGCTGGAACCAAATGTGCTTGCAAGGAAATCTTCTGCAAGTTCTACATTCTGGCAGTTGGATGTAATATACCAGGAAGATCCACCATTGTTTGCATAATTTGTAGCTGTATCAACATCATCTACTTTAGGCATTGTTGTGATCTGCCACAGACCCTTCTGGTCTTCTGTAGACATCAGAGTAGCTGTGATCCAGTTACCATTTACGATACCTGCTGCCTCACCGCCTGTAATAGTAGCGATATATTCATCCCAGTTATTTACAAGTTTAACAACGTCATTCTTAACCAGATCTACATAAAGATTGATACATTTCTCTGCCACTTCATTGCCTACGATGTAAGCTTCGCCATCTTCGTTTACGAAGTTAGCTCCGCAGGACTGCATCATCATCATCAGAGTATCGCCGCCTGTAGCTTCACTTGTAAGAAGATATTTGCCTGTTTTTTCATGAACATCTTTACCGATTTCCATGAATTTGGACCATGTGATATCTGTCAGATCATCAATGGTATATCCTGCTTCGTCAAGGATATCTGTACGATAGCATGCAATAACAGCACCGTTATCAAACGGAACACCATAATGTGTATCATCTACCATGGAATAGGACTGTTTCAGTTTACCAAAATCATCCCAGTTAATGTTGATATCTTTCAGATCTGTGAATGCATCCGGATAGCTCTTCAGATATTTCTGATAGCTGTTGTCCTGCATAAGAACGATATCAGGAAGTGTGCTATAATCGCCTGCATTTGCTGCTGTTGTCAGTTTAGTCTGGCAGTCATCAGAAGATGTTTCTATAATATCTACAGAAAATCCCTCATGGTCTTTTGCATACTGATCCGCTGCGATCTGCATGGATTTGATGTTGAAGTTCTGATCCCATGCCCATACGGTTAACTTGTTGTCATCATCAGATTTCGCTGAAACAACTGTAGCTGATCCTGCAAAGGATGCTACCATAGCACCGGTCATTAATACTGCGAGTAATTTTTTTCTCATATTTATGTCCTCCTTTATTAAGCTTATTCTTTCTTCCGAATCGCTTGTAAGCTGATTATAACATCCGATTTTCAGGTATAGTTTGCATAACCGTACACATAATGTGCAATTTCGATCATTTTATGTATTTTGCACTATTTGAAATGCCAAAAAATCTGTTTTTTGTTCACTTTCTCATTTGCACCGCTTTTTCCATGTGATTTTAATGATAAAATCCACTTTCATGGACAAAAAAATATATTTTTTTGTCTTTGAAAATGGCTTTTGTTCTTATTTCATAAATTTTTCATTCAATTTTTGTACACATTTTACAATTTTCAATTCATTTTATGCAAAATAGACTTTTTCAGGATATTGTGATTTCATCGCATGAAGCAGTTCCTCATTAAGATCAAGAAGCAGTTTTATCTTGTGCCCGTCTTCCCGGATAATCATTGTATAATAAGGAGTATCATCATCATAAGAGGTATAATCGTACTTTTTCAGTTTCTCCGTTCCGCCATTCCTTTTGTACCTTGCAACACTTTCATGCCAGTGCGGTGCCACTGTCTCCAGGCTGCTCAACTCCAATATATGAGCTGTTTTGCGATACTTCTTGCCATAGATCACATCTATTTCCAACTGACCGTTTTCCATCGTGTATTCATAATCCTTCTGACTGAATATATCAAAGACAAAATACAGCCCTGCAAGCATAAATCCCGGAAGCATAAATGCCTGGGAAATCGTGATTCCCATAACCACAAAAAGCACTGCAAAAACAATCATTACCACACGCAGGACTCCGGACATACTCTTTTTCTTTCTTGAGACCTGCTCCACAATCTTATAGTTCATAACTTTTTACCATCCTTCCTCTGAATGAATATCGAAATCCAAAAGCTGCTGTTCATAATTCTCCGGCCGCTTTCTCCATTCAACCGGCGTCACTCCCATTATCTGTCTGAAGTTCCGGTTAAACGTTGAATTGGTCGTGAAACCACATTTGTGCGCAATATCTGCCACCGGTATATCTGTTGTCTGCAAAAATTCACAGGCAGTATGAATCCGCACAGAATTAATATACTCCAGAGGACTTACCTTCATATGCGATGTAAATACTCTTCTGAAATGAGTTTCACTGATGTGACAGATCTTCGCCAGATCCTCAATCCGAATGTCTTCCATATAGTGATAAGAAACAAAATCCAGTACGCGGGTGATCATATTTGTAAGTTTTCCTGTTTCCTCTTCCACCCTGTCTTCCGGTGATGCCCGGTTCAGTCTGGCAATTTCTACAAGTAGTGCCGCAAGAACTCCACTGGATTCTTCAATATAAAATTCTTCTCCTTCACGCATGATATTCATGATCTTAAGAATTTTTTCAGCTATGGAGGGAGACTCATTCTCTTTCAGAAATAAAGCCTTAGAATATATTCTCTGGATCATTTTTTCAGCCTTTACCGGATTGTTCAGAAATTTTTTCATAAAACCTTCCACATCTATGAAAAGATACTCCCATTTACTAACCGTACCCAGATCACTGTTAGTCGTATGAGCATAATTGGGTGGAATCACCGTAAATTCTCTTCCCGAAAACCGCCTTTCAGCCTCACCAAACGCCATAAATCCATCCCCTTCATAGCAGAAACCAATCTCCAGATAATTGTGAAAATGAAGATAATCCACATCATTTCCATAATTCTGAACCCACTTCTGCCCCAGAAGAGCCAGAATCGGACTTCCGGCAGGCATCTGGTAATAGCGGAATTCCATCTTCGGTTTTCTTCTCTTCTTTGCCATACAGTCACCTCATTTTCTGTTCTGCATTTTCACAATATGATTTTACCAGTTTTTTATATATATTTCGATATTTTTGTACATTTTTCAACAAAAATATACAAAAACACCTGACAGACTACTTTTATAATCTGTCAGGTGTCCCCTTTCCCTATCTGTTATTATCAATCTTTTTATTCATAGTCTCATGGCTGAACCCGAATAATTTTGACTGATGACAGTTCTATACATGTCTCTGATATCATTTTATTTTCTTCATGATTGTGGTTTTCTCTTGATTCCACACTGAATTGCATCTGTCGGACAGACTTTGCGGCATCTTCCACAGCGAATACATTCCGGGCTGTTGGAGTTTTCCACAGGGTCAACGATCATCTGGCAGGCTTTTGCACATTTTCCGCATTTTATACACTTATCTTTATCCACTCTGTATTTATACAGAGAGACAGGATTAAAGACAGAATAAAGTGCTCCCAGGGGACAGATATATTTGCAGAACGGACGGTAGATTAAAATGGAGAGAATGATCGTTATGACAAGGATCACATTCTTCCATATGTACAGCCAGCCCAGTGCACTGCGCATGGATTTATTCAGAAGTACCAGCGGCAGTCCGCCCTCCAGTGTTCCTGCCGGACAGATCAGTTTGCAGAAATAGGGTGCCCCCTGTCCCATAATATCCACAAGGAACAATGGAAGCAGGATCACAAACACTGCAAAAATCACATATTTCAGCTTACGAAGCAGTTTATCTCCCTTGAATGTGCGGATTTTCTTAGGAAATGGAATCTTATTTAACAAATCCTGGATCAGTCCAAAAGGGCAGAGAAAACCGCAGATCAGCCTTCCCACCATAGCCCCGATGAAGATAAGAAATCCCACCACATAATAAGCCATTTTGAAATTCCAGCTCCCTATCACCGCCTGAAGGGAACCAATAGGACAGGCGCCAACAGCACCGGGACAGGAATAACAGTTCAGGCCCGGAACACAGGCATTTTTCAATTTGCCTGTGTAAATTTTGCCTGTGACAAAACCGGTAACATGACTGTTTGTAATGAACGCCCACAGTGCCTGAATTCCGTGGCGTGGCCACTCATTAATCTTCATATTTTTTGTATTTTGTTTCTTATTACTTTTGTTATCGCTGTTCTTTTTGTTACTCATGATAATTTATTTTCTTCCTATTCATATCTTCCACAGACTTATCTTATGACAATGTTTCCGGTTAAATCATCCTATTCCTACACATTCCATACAGATGTTAATGGCTTTTGTAAACACCACTGCCAGCTCTCCGCGGGAAATTCCATATCCCATAAAGCAGGCTCCCACAAGCATAAGAATCACAGCCGGCCATTTACTGTTCCATATTTTGCTGGTTTTTAATTTATTCATTTATTTTCCCTCTGTGACATTCGCCAGCTCTTTTTCCACAATCTCTTTCCACTCGTCCAGGCTGTGGCTTCCGGAGTAAGTCTCGCCTACAATATTTCCATTTTTGTCAACAAAGAATGTTTCCGGGAAAGCGGAGATTCCATTAAGACGTCCGTTCATCATTCCGGAATCCGGGATCAGGAATGGATAGGATGCCTTTGTTTTCTTCTGAAGTACCTGAGCCTTTTTCACTGCTTCCTCATCCTGCTTTCCACCACTGCCTACTGTATCCAGTGTCACGCCTACTACTCCTACTCCTTTATCCTTCATCTCCTGATAAAGCTTCTCCAGATCAGGAATCTCATTGACACATGGAGAACACCAGGTGGTGAAAATATTTACCATAGTCAGATCATACTTGCTGAAGATATCCTGTGTGTAAGTTTTTCCATCAACTCCTGTTGTTTCAAATTTGCCTACATTTGTTCCTTCAGCTGCCTCTGTACTGTCAGAAGTATCCTGCGGCTGATCAAATGCAGAAAGCATCTGGAACGGGGTCATTTCTGTAAGTGTTACTTCAATCCCCTCCACGTCCTTTAACAGATCTGCATCCGCATCCTTGTTTGTGCTGAGATAATATTTATATTTGCCATCACTGCTGGTACCCAGTTCTTTATGCTCTGTGCAGCCGGTAATCGTATCCAGATCTTTTTGGGATTCCTCATCATACATTCCGATCACACCTACTCTGCTGAGACTTTTCAGCCAGTCGTCATATCCGGTGCCCATCTTGTCCACCTCTGCATCCTTCTGCTCATCTGTCAGGGTGCACCAGCTTGCTGTGGCATATGTCACTGCATCTGCATTGTCATTCCATCTCTCATCTGTAAACATGGAAATGTTCTTCTTCTCCATCTGCTCTTTCAGATCTTTGGAAATCCCTAATTTCATTCCAAGGAATGGATATTCATAAGTATCCTGTGCCGGCTGAGCAATCTCTGACGGTTTGAAAGATCCTGCGATCAAGCCCTCGGAAGCTGCCACACTGCCATCTTCTGCTGCCTGAGCATCCTTTCCATCCATCTGAACCGCACCTGCACCGGCTTCCTCTGCAGGCACTGAAAGAGTTTCCTCTGCACGTGCAGTTACAATACCTCCCATAGATGTCACACTTAATACACCTGCTGCAAAAATCGCCATTAATCTCATTCTTCTGTTTTTCATTATAAGTAAGCTCCCTTCATTTTTTACTGCTATGATTTTTATATTACTTTTAAGCCAAGCCGATAAAAACATACACTTCTCTACCTGCTCCTAACCAAATAACTGCTTCACAGTTTAATTGGTTAATTCCTTATGTCTGTCTGCAGATCTGGATTTCATCCCCGCATAACAGGCATCGTTTTATTGATATGCACACATTATAGCATCTGAGAAATAAAATCTGTGTTAAGAAAATAACTTTTTTCGAATTTTATTTCACGGCCAGTCACAGACGAATCTGAAACTTGTTAAAAGAACTTTATAATCGAATATTTTAGAGGATTGCTATAATATGAAACATTTTCTTTTTTTTACACGAATTTTATACTTCGTGTGCTATGATAAAATTGATAATATATCAGAGTCAAAATTTTAATCGAATCAAGTAAGTCCCCTGCGGGGGGTGCGAATATCCGCTTGACTCGTACAAACGCAAAATATCTTCTGGCCTTTTGATTTTGATATTATAAAACTATGAAACCGGAAATTCAAAAAGGAGATTATCATGCACATTTTAATTATAGAAGACGAAGAACAGCTCTGCCGTTCCATGGCAGAGGGACTCCGCATGGACGGATACGAAACAGATACCTGCTTTGACGGGGAAGAGGGACTGGAATTATGTATGACAGAGAATTACGACCTGATCCTTCTGGATCTGAACCTGCCGGGAATTGACGGTCTGGAAATCCTGCGTCAGTTCCGTACCTTCAATACCAATACTCCTGTTCTCATACTCTCCGCAAGAGTACAGATTCAGGATAAGGTGGAAGGTCTGGATCTGGGAGCCAACGATTACCTTACCAAACCATTTCATTTCGAGGAGCTGGAAGCCCGTATCCGCAGCCTTACCCGCCGTAAATTTATCCAGGAGGATGTCTGCCTGAGATGCAGCCGCATTACCTTTGACACACGCACAAGAGAAGCCAGTGTAGATGGCACGCCTCTTGCTCTCACCAGGAAAGAAAGCGCACTTCTGGAATACTTTCTGCTTCACCGCAACCGGATCATCAGCCCTGAGGAAATGATTGAGCATCTCTGGGACGGCAGCGTGAACAGCTTCAGTAACTCTATCCGGGTGCACATTTCTTCCTTAAGAAAAAAACTGAGAACTGCTCTTGGATATGATCCTATACAGAATAAGATTGGACAAGGATATATTATGGAGGACTAAATCTATGAAATTTTATTCAGAAAAACTTTCCCCCCGCAGGCTCTCCCTCCAGTGGCGGCTCACATTGCTAATCTCCGGATTGGTTATCACAGCCTGTGCACTGATGTATTTCTTCATCAGCCGTTCTGCTGTGACCGGTCTGGAAGGGATTTCCGACTATGTAGTTCTGGTCACCCCTGACAATTCAAGCCCGATCTCCATCAATGTAGATCCAAAAATCCTCATCCCTGATCTGGAAAACCAGATCCAGAATACCAAAAACAACTTTCTGTTCCAGAGCATGATCGCCACAGGTATCATTATTCTTCTCAGCAGTATCTGTACCTGGTTTGTCACCAGAAGAGCCCTGACCCCTCTGCGCAGATTCAGCGACAGAATCAGTCAGGTACAGGCACAGAATCTGTCTGAACCGCTGGAAGTCCCACTCTCAGAGGATGAGATCTCGCGTCTGACCAGATCCTTTAATGACATGCTTGCCCGCCTGGATAATGCCTTCTCTGCACAGAAGCAGTTTGTGGCAAGTGCAGCACATGAGCTTCGCACACCCTTAGCTGTAATGCAGACAAATCTGGAAGTTTTTCACAAAAAACCGGAACACGCACCCCGGGAATACGACAGACTTTTCACCATGCTTCAGGAACAGACCGGACGGCTTTCCCATCTTGCAGAAATCCTGCTGGACATGACAGGTCTTCAGACTGTAGAGCGTTCTGACACCATTTCCCTTGCAGCACTCACAGAAGAAGTTTTCTGCGATCTGGACCCGGTTGCAGACAAGCATCAGATCCGGCTTATTCAGACAGAAGGTGACTGTACTGTTACAGGCAGCTATATCCTTCTGTACCGGGCAGTCTATAATCTGGTTGAAAATGCGATCAAATATAACCGGCCTTCCGGTTCCGTTACTGTAAACATTCATTCTGCAGAATCTGCAGTCCTGGAGGTAACTGACACAGGCATCGGTATCTCCCCTGAAAATCAGGAAAAAATCTTTGATCCCTTCTACCGTGTGGACAAATCCCGCAGCCGCGCCATGGGCGGTGCAGGTCTGGGGCTTGCTCTTGTAAGCGAGATTGCCAGACAGCACAACGGCCAGGTAAAAGTAACCCAGAGCAGCGAAAAAGGCAGTACCATTGCCCTGATACTGCCTGAATCAACTGACTATTGATTTTTTCTCTTATTTATTTTTTTCCAGAATCTGAATCAGTTTCTGTGTATCTTCCATAGTAGTAGCCCAGCTTGTGGCAAAGCGGATCACAGAGTGTGTCTCATCATACTTCTCCCAGAATCCGAACTCCACATCCTGGGCTATTTTTTTCATTACATCATTGGACACAATACAGAAGATCTGATTGGTGGGAGTATCCAGAGAAAGCTGATATCCATACTTCTTCAGTGCATCCTTGATCTGCTCTGCAGCTTCCATTGCAGGTTTGCCGATCCGCAGGTACAGCCCGTCCGTAAACAGCTCACCAAACTGGATTCCTGCAATCCGTCCCTTGGCAAGCAATGCTCCATGCTGCTTGATGATCGTAAAGAAATGAGGAATCCGTCCTTTCTGCGGTATAACCACTGCTTCTCCAAACAATGCTCCGCATTTGGTTCCTCCAATGTAAAATACATCGCTAAGTTCTGCCAGATCAGTGAGAGTCACATCGTTCTCCGGGCTTGCCAGTGCATAGGCAAGGCGGGCGCCATCCACATAAAGGGGGAGATGATTTTCCCGGCAGACTTTGCTGAGAGCTGCTAATTCCTCTCTGGAATACAGGGTACCATACTCTGTTGGCTGGGAAATATATACCATCCCAGGCATTACCATATGCTCATAATTGGCATCATCATAGAAATCCTTCACCAGCTTCTCAATCTGCTGTGCAGAGATTTTTCCATCTTTCTGCGGTACTGTCAGAACCTTATGTCCACCAAATTCAATAGCGCCAGATTCATGGGTTGCAATATGACCTGTATCCGCAGCCACAACTCCCTGATAGGATTTCAAAAGTGCATCGATTACTGTGGCATTGGTCTGTGTTCCGCCAACCAGCAGGAATACTTCTGCCTCCGGCGCATTGCAGGCTTCTCTGATCTTTTCTTTCGCATCTTCTGTGTATGGATCCTGACCATAGCCCACTGTTTTCTCCAGGTTTGTCTCCATCAGCTTCTTCATGATCGCAGGATGCGCACCTTCCATGTAGTCACTGGCGAAATATAAACGTGATTCTGTATTTTCCATTTTTATCGTTATGTCCTTTCACTGCACTATCTGCGCATTTGACTTTTTTATTCATAGCTTCTGTTCTGTACCGGAACGCTATTCATTCTGTTACTCTATTTTTCTTAGCATTTCTCCCATCTGCTCTTCTGACTTTCACAGATGGAGTTCCACTGACAATTCCCACAGATTTCTTTCCTCTTTCCTGATGCCAGGATTTTCTTTTGAACAACATCTGTAAAATCATCAAATTCCATGATCTGTCCATTCTCCAGGCCGCATAGTTCCAGCACTGCATTGTCATATGCTTCTACAAGTGAAAAGGAAGAACAGCATCCTTTTTCATTATTGGGACAGGCAGAACAGATCTCGTCTGTATCTGCATGAAGCTGTATCTTCGCTCCCTTCTGGAAAATATCCAGCATTTCCTGCATATGTGCGGAAAATCCATCACTGTATCCCTCACCCTTGAAATATGCAAGGCACATTCCATGGTGAGGGCGTAGTGGAATATTTTTTATAAAAGACATCTTTGTGCACCTTTCTCCTTAATTTTTTAACATATTGGATACTTTAACACAAAGCGTTTTTATTGACAACTTTTTTTATTTTATAGTTTACAATCCAATAATTCTATATACTGATCGGATTTCATCAGACTTACTGGATAAAATCAGAAAATCCTTTTTTACTTTTTCTTCATTTACCAGCCTTAGCTACCCTCATATTATAAAGAAAGGTACCCAATGATGCCAGAATAATCAGCACATATCCTGTAAAGCTGTACTTATCCGGAATCTCTCCAAACAGGACAAATCCCAGCATCGTGGCAAAAATAATCTGCGAATAATCAAAGATGGAAATCTTCCCTGCAGGTGCATAGGTGTATGCAGCCGTAATCGTAAACTGTCCGCCCGCTGCGAATAATCCTGCCATCAGCAATGTCACAAGCTGCTTCATACTCATGGGTGTGAAATGGAACAACATCCAGGGTACAACCGACAAGCAGGAGAAAAATGAAAAATAAAACACAATAACCGGTCCCTTCACTCCGTGAGTTCCCAGTACACGCACCATCGTATACGCAATTCCTGCTCCCAGTCCACCGCAGACTCCAATCAGTGCCGGAACAAGTGCCGCATTCTGAAATCCCGGTTTCACTACAAATAAACATCCGATAAACGCCAGCGCAACACACGCTGCCTGTGCCGGTCTGATCTTTTCCTTTAACAAAAGGAATGAAAAAATAATCGCGAAAAACGGAGACAATTTATTCAGGATCGATGCATCTGCCACCAACAGATGATCAATGGCATAAAAGTTACACAGAATCCCCAGTGTCCCGCACACACAACGCAGGATCAGCGGTCCCCAGTATTTCTTATCCACCTTCGGCACTGTACGATTTTTACAGAGAATCACCGCTGCAAACACCGCCGCCACCAGATTCCGGAAGAAACTCTTCTCCACAGACGGCAGATCACCTGCCAGACGCACACTCACATTCATACAAGCAAAGAAAAACGCCGACAGGATGATCATTATCATACCCTTTATGTAATTTTCCTGTTTCATCAGATTTAACCTGCCTTTCTGTCCATGCAGACAGCTTCTTTTTATCATATGCTGTCTGTCATCTACCTGTTAATCATAGCACGGACAATCGTTTTAGTACAAATAGATTTTTTATTTCAATTCGTCCTAAGCCATGATATACTATAAGAGCTGTCGAACCTCCAGCAGAAAGGAGGTGAGTTTCATGGAAGAAATTCTCGTCACATTTCTTGTCTCTGTTTTAGCAGGCGTAGTTAGCTACTACATATGCAAATGGCTGGACGGCAGACACTAGACAGCAACAGCCCAAACGGAACAGCTCACCGTAACGAGCAAGAAAGCCCTCAGAGCTGCAACTCTGAGGGCTTTTGTTTCTTTAGTTCGCTTCATGGAATCTCGTCACATTCCTTAGCTACTGTTAGTATATGCTGAGAAAAATAAAAAGTCAACTTAAAAATAATATTAGGTAGTGTAAATTTACTGTAGGAAATTTACACTACCCTGCTTTTACATCCCATTGACTTTTCCAAAAGCTTGTGTTACTCTAAAGCGTGTTTGAAAATTGTAACGCACATCTTGCGTAAAGCATTTTTCAAATACGCTCTAACAAAAGAAAATCTGCATAATGGATAATAACAACGGGAGCCTGTGGGACAGGCTGAGAGGAAGATAGATCTTCGACCGCACCTGATATGGATAATGCCAGCGTAGGGACTGTATTTGTATATTAAAATCTGCCAGTGTGTTATTCCGGCAGATTTTTTTTGCAGGATTTTATCTGTTTCCTGCACAACTGATAATGTCTGCTTCGGCAGACCAAATCTTCATTTCAAGGAGGTTCATTATTATGAACACAGACAGATCAAAAACACTCAGAATGGTCATGCTCGCCATGATGGTTGCCATCGGCGTTGTCATCTCACCTATTCTGAGAATCGAGGGTATGTGCCCTACTGCACACCTGATAAACATCGTCTGTTCCGTACTTCTGGGACCGTGGTATTCATTGCTTTGTGCCACTCTCATCGGAATCATCCGAATGATGTTTATGGGTATCCCGCCACTTGCACTGACAGGTGCCGTATTCGGCGCATTTTTATCAGGCGTTTTCTACCGCGCTTCTCATGGAAAGATTATCTGCGCAGTGATCGGTGAAATCTTCGGAACCGGTATCATCGGCTCTCTGGTTTCCTATCCTGTAATGGCATTTCTTATGGGCAGAAGCGGACTGAACGCATTTTTCTATACGCCAATGTTTCTGGCAGCAACCTGCATGGGCGGCACCATTGCCTACTTCTTCCTGAAGGCCTTAAGTCACGCAGGAATGCTTGCCAAATTTCAGCAAAGCCTTGGAGCAAAAGTATATGATCGTAAATCAGACAAATCCCAGACAATTGACCAGAACAGCACAGCCGCTGATTCACTGCATCACTAATCCGATTTCTATTCATGACTGTGCGAATATTATTCTGGCGGCCGGAGGCCGCCCGATCATGGCAGAACATCCTGCTGAAGTAGCTGAGATCACCAGCCATGCTCAGTCACTGGCACTGAATCTTGGAAATATCACCGATGCGCGTATGAAATCCATGCCTGAATCTCTGAAAATCGCTGCCAGTCTCCACATACCTGTTATGCTTGATCTGGTAGGAACCGCCTGCAGCAATCTGCGCTATGAATTTGCGCAGAAGCTTATGAACATCCACATGCCTGAACTCCTTAAAGGAAACATGTCTGAACTTCTTGCCATGTCCGGACAGACCGCACATGCAATCGGAATTGACGCAGGCGTACAGGATGTGCTTACAGATGTCAATCGTTCCCATCTGAAAGAACTTTTCCAGGAAAAAGCTTCCCAATGGAATACCACACTTCTTATCACAGGCAAAGAAGATATGATCGTCTCCGCCAGTAAGTGTGAATTTATCACAAACGGTACTCCTGCCATGTCACAGATCACAGGAACCGGATGTATGCTTGGAATGATCTGTGCCACCTATCTGGCAGTTACAGACCCATTTACAGCGGCCCTGTCAGCAGCCAGAGAATTTGGCACAGCAGGAGAAAGAGCAGAGAAAAACAGCTCCGGACCCGGAAGCTTCCAGACAGAGCTGTTCGATCAGTTTTACAATCTTTTATAAAAAAGTTCCCGTCAGACAACATGGCCAAATTTCTTCCATATTATCTGCGGGAACTTTTTTATGCTATTTCCGCACTGCGCATCTTTCCCAGTTCTCGTCTCGCAAACACAATTGCCAGCACAAATGCCGCTGCATCTGCGATCGGTCCTGCATACATCACTCCATCAATTCCCATAAACAACGGAAAGATAATGATCAATGGCAGAAGAAAAATCACCTGCCGTGTCAGAGACATTACAATACCCAGCTTCGCCATACCGATAGAAGTAAAGAAACCGGAAGATACCGGCTGGATACCGTTTGCAAAGGTCATAAACATAAATATTTTCAGATAACGTTCTGCAAACTGAAAATACAGATCACTTCCTGTTCCGAAGATACCCACGATCTGGTGTGGAAATATCTGGAAACAGAAAAAAAATATCGTTGCAATTACTGTACAGGCAGTTACAGAATAACGGTATGCCTGTCTTACTCTGTCATATTTCTTTGCTCCGTAGTTAAATCCCCAGATTGGCTGACTGCCCTGAGAAATACCAATACAGATTGCCATAAACACCATATTGACTTTGGAGATAACACCTACACAGGCAATGGGAATATCACTTCCATATACGGAATTTGCTCCATAATAACGCAGAATATTATTTAATACGATCTGCACGATCGCCATGGCAATCTGATTAATGCAGGATGCAAGTCCCAGAGAAATAATTGCTTTAAGATATGACAGCTTTGGTTTCAGCATCCCACCGGACAGATACATTTTGCGGAACTTACAGAAGTACACAATTACCAGAACTCCGGAAGCAACCTGTCCGATCACTGTTGCCCATGCAGCACCCTTAATTCCCCATCCGAATCCAAAAATAAACAGCGGATCCAGAATAGTATTGATGATCGCACCTATCATAATACAGACCATAGAATAAGTCGGACTTCTGTCTGCTCTTACAATATGATTACCGCCAACAGACAAAATATAAAATGGAAGTCCTAATGCCGTAATTCCTGTATAGTCAACAGCATATGGCATAACATCTGCAGTTGCCCCGAACAATGTCAGAAGTGGTTTCAGGAACATCAGTACAATCACAGCAAGTATCAGACCACTGATTGCCAGTGACGACAACGCAGTACCTGCAATCCCGCTGGCTTTCTTCTCCTGTCCTGCCCCCATTTCCAGATTATAATTTGATGCACCGCCAATTCCCAAAAGCAATGCCAGCGCAGTTGCGACCGTTGTAACAGGAAACGCCACATTTGTAGCTGCATTTCCCAGCATCCCCACACCCTGTCCAATAAAAATCTGATCCACGATATTGTACATCGCACTGACCAGCATACTGATGATCGCAGGAATCGCAAACTTCGCGATCAATCCACCTACCGGTGCTATACCAAGCGGATTCTGTGCCTGCGAATTTATCTCCTGCGTACTTTGATTATCTTTTTCCAAGTAAACTCCATCCTCTCTCTACATATTCGATATAATTTCTGTCACTGCTATTTTGTAATAAAACACTTTTCAGGATAATCTCTATTATTTCCCTGCCCCACTATACCGTATCATTTACTTTAACATTTATTCTCTTTCCCTGCAACGTAAAAAGCATACCGACTCTTTCTGAATTTTTCAAAAGTTTACATACTTTTTGTCCTTTTTCTATCCGGTATCACCTTGGAATCATTCCATATCGCTTCTTAAACTGCCGGAAAAAATAACTCTGGTTTTCATAACCGACACCCAGAGAAATTTCTTCAATAGACAAATCTGTCTGCCTCAACTGTCGTTTTTCATGGCTTTAGAATAACAAAAATAAGGACAGTTTTTCAGATTCTTATTAGACTGAAAAACTGTCCTTATTTTCTATTTATATCTCTACACCGAACAACAGCTCTGCAGTTTCGGTTAAAACCGCGTAGGTTTATTCACATACTTTGCCTTATACTTAGAATACACAATCGTCTGGTCCTTATACAGTCCATAGTATCCTGAAGCCGCATAACTGATAGAAACAGCAATCAGATAAAAAGGAACTCCCTTAAATCCAAACATTTCAAATGCGATCAGAATTGATGTGATCGGGCAGTTTGTCACTCCACAGAATACCGCCGTCATTCCACATGCAGCACAGATAGATGGCGAAAATCCCAGCCAGTTTCCCATCACACATCCTAATGTAGCTCCTATACAGAACGAAGGAACAATTTCCCCGCCTCGGAATCCTGCACGCATTGTCAATGCAGTCAGTACCAGTTTCCAGAAGAAGTCCAGAGGTCTTGCCTGTCCTTCCTCCACTGCCTTCTCAATCAGCTCTGCACCTGCGCCCATATAATCTGAAGTTCCCAGAAGTAATGTAATTCCAATCACCAGACAGGATCCCACAACTACACGCACATATGGATTCTTAAACCACCTTCCATATGCTCCGGCAACTCCATTCAGCACCATACAGAATACAATACTAATCACTGCACATCCAACAGCGATAGCACCCATTTTCAAACCCGTTTCAATAGTCAGCTTCGGAATATCCACTACATGAAAAGTCTCCGGTGTAACTCCCATTCCTGCCGCAAATCCGGATGCAACCAGGGAAGCAATCATACAAGGCATCAAAGCTGTATAATACATCACTCCTACACTGACTACCTCCAGTGCAAAAACAGCTGCAGCCATCGGTGTTCCAAACAATGCAGAGAATGCTGCACTCATACCACACATAACAATTACATGTCGGTCTTCCTCATCCAGATGAATCCAACGTCCAAGCTGATTGGCAATACTTCCACCAAGCTGTATTGCCGCACCTTCACGTCCTGCAGAGCCACCTGCCAGATGCGTAAGTGCTGTAGAAATGAAAATCAGAGGTGCAGATAAAATCGGCACATCGTCCTGTGATCTCACAGTAGAAAGCACCTGATTCGTACCTCCATCATCCTTACCAAATTTCTCATACAGGTATACAATAATTAAGCCCATCACCGGAAGCAGATAGAACATCCATTCATTTTCTTTCCTGCAATTTGTCACACTCTTCAGCACAAAAGAAAACAGTGTACTCGCCGCTCCTGTAATACATCCTACAAGTACCGCGATCATCAGCCATTTTACAAGATTTCCCACATCACGCTGAATCTCACTACTATAATATTGAAGCCTTTTTTTCAGTAAGCTTTTCGCTTCCGTACTTTGTTCTTCCGTGTCATTCTCCTGATCTGCACGCTTTTCCTCTTTCTCCATTTCCCCCTCTTACCTTTCCTTATTATTTTACATACAAATTTGCTATTTCTATTTTAGCATACATTTTCCATATCTGCCAGAAAGATAAGACAGAGAAAATAAAGGTTATTGGAATTATATGTTACTGTTCACTCCGTTCACAGTAACGTAGCCAAAATTCATTCCAGATTGCCTGCGGCAATGGAATTTTGGCTTGTATGTCTCGGGATTTTGGCATATTCATGCCAAAACACCTCGCGGAATAGTGGTGTGTGAACAGTAACAATTATATTACTGCTCACTCAGGCGTAGATTCACAATTGTATCCGATAACTTACTTAATTCGTTTAAAATGCAGTACATATATTAACGTTTTTCCCAACGTCTTCCTTCTCTGCAAAAGGTCCGGGAATTACCTTGGCACCTCTGTGTCCTCCAAAGTAATCGGTATCAAATGTTATCGGTGTTCCATCCGGATTTTCGAAGAATTCTTCCGGCTCAAAAGCTTTTCCCAAAACTTCTGTATTAATCATACGTCCGGAGAAATCTTCAAGAATCTCATATATATTTGTATCCAGGAAATATTTTCCGTCTTTCTCTGTTAATTCTACCTTCACATTCTCAGAAGAAACGAACCCATTTTTCTCATGTTTCCATGCCTTTGCACCATCAAGATAAACATTTCCTTCACTCCATACCGGTAAATGATCAAAATGAACTGATTCCAGTTTCTTCATATCTGCAGGTTTTGTAAAATCAAACTGTGAAATCCATTCATCATACGTTGGATACTCATCAAACATCCAGGTTCCGACTTTTCTGTTTTCAGAATCAAATCCATCATCAGAATCATGCATTGTAATAAAATCTTCTGAAGGCCATTTCTGGACGAAAATATTATTATAGAAACGATCATCTCCATGAAGTATAGTCATAAATCCCATAACCTCTGTACGATGAGGCATATGATATGGTGTATAACGCCAACTGGTTCCTTCGCCTACACAAGTTAAAGCACCGCAGATCAGATTATGTACCATAGCAACACCCTGAGTAGCAAAACGCAGGCTGGCATCTGATAAAAGGATATTGTTATCAATAAGAGTAGGACCATGACCTACTTCAACAAAAATATCCTGGCACATCATACCACCTTTCAACTGTTTAGCAAATGCCGGACGCTGATTGTCATGGAGCAGGTTCTGAGAAAGTCGTGTACCTTGAGCTTCCCAATCACACCAGATTCCCATAGTACAATGATGAATATGATTTCTTCTCATAATAACATCAATTGCAGCATGCATTTTAATTCCGGCAATTTCTGCTCCGCCCAATTCCATCATATTGTTGATATGGTGAATATGATTATCCTCAATAATACTGAATACACCACCCATACGCCCGATAATACCACCCTGCTCACAGTGGTGGATATTGTTTCGGCGGATAATATGACTTCCTACTTTTTCCTTAAGCCAGCCATGATACTGTCCACGGCATACCGCGTCTCTTTCCATTTGAGTTGGACTCTTAACATATTTATTAGTAAAATAATGATCATTTTCCGGATCATAATATTTTCCAAGAGAAATTCCTGCACATTTGCTGTTAGAAATTTCGCAGTCCTCAATGATCCATCCTTTACTCCAGTGAGGCCCGATCATGCCATCCTGATAAGCTGCAGGCGGTGCCCAGGTAGTTGCTGCTTTTGTAACTACGAAACCACTGACTGTGATATATCCAACACCTGTTTTTGATGGCATAAAGCATTCACGGCGTACATTAATTTCTACATTTTCCTCATTTGGATCTGCTCCATGAAAATTCGCATAAATTACTGTCTCATCTTTTTCCTGATCCTGTTCTGTGTACCATTTATAAGTAGATTCCTCCGGAACCCAACTACACTCATAAACCTCGGCTTTAATACATTCCTCTACACTTCCAGCCTCATAAAGTGCTCGGTTATTAAGATATACACATCCTGTATGTTTGTCAGCTTTAGCAAAATACCAGTCTCCATATACCATAGTTGTATATGGATTATAGTTGCCAAAAAGACTGTTCGCAACACGGCATACCCATACGTTTTCCTTATAAGGAACCCATGACTGAATTCGTTCTGCTCCGGTAATAACTGCCCCAAGAGGCTCTACACTCCTGTAAGTAATTCTGGCATCCTCTCTACCCGCATGAACAGGATCTACATACTCCCGATAAACTCCAGGAGCTACCCAAACTTCATCCCCCGGCTGTGCAATTTTTGCTGCATCATTAATATGACGAAACGGCATCTGTTCTGTACCATTACCATCATGACCAGCATTTACATTTACATAAATCTTCATGAAAAACCCTCCCATATATGTTTCTATTATAGCAGTCCTCGTAAATAATGCATTTAAGACAGTTCAGCATGATTTCACACTCTGATGGGCTGGATTAAGATGTATTATTTTAGAGGATTAATAGATTCTATAAATCTTGCTTATAATTTTAAAACCCATTTTCCTGCAAGACAATATATTTTTAATCCCACTTTCTATAATTTTCTATGTAAATGGTCAGAAGTTTCAGACATTCCTTTCTATAGATTTTTGCACACAAAAAAACCAGCTAGATGATAGCTGGTTTTTACTGTACCTTCAAAACTACATACATGTTGACATTTCCTTGAGATTCATTCTTCCTGCGATTCTTGGTCAAGCCCTCACCCGATTAGTAACAGTCAGCTCCATGCATTGCTGCACTTCCACCTCTGCCCTATCTACCTCG